>NZ_JBNXVP010000009.1:0-237450 GCF_050565645.1 Leptolyngbya sp. AN10 | reverse complement strand
GTCTTGCCTCCAGAGCTAGAAACATACCTCCCGTTTTGGCAGCGTTCTGAGTTGTTGCCGAAGTGGGATATCACGATTGTTCCGACTGCGTAAAATTGGGGATTCTATTTAGTTGCAGATCCCTTAAGTTTAACATCGCTTCAGAGCAGTATGTTACGCTCCACACTTAACAATTGTGGGTTAGCTTCGTCAATGCAGCAGTATGTCCATCCCTGATAAGGCTTTACGTTTTTCAACCATTTTAACGAAGATAGATTCATAAATTCCATTTAGTCCGTTTCTACAAGCACAATCACATCCCAAGCAACGCCAGCCTTTTGTAGTTCAAAATGCTGAATTGAATTGATGGTTTTACCTTCATAAACTGTTCCAGGCAATGGGTCCATCCAAACTGCTATTCCTTTCATCAGATGTCCGACTTTTGTTTTCTTCGTGGCTTCTGCACTATTACTGTAAAGAATTCTTTGCGGCATTCTATCCTCTCTTAGTAGTTCAAGCTGATAACTTGAATGCACCCACCTTACTCCGAGGATTAGCAGCATATCAGGGTGATCTAGCGGCTAAGAGCATCCAGCGCTAGATTGAGCTTCAAGACATTGACTCCTGGTTCACCAAAAATGCCTAAGAAACGACTATCCGTATTCTGATTGATTAACGCTTCAAGTTGATTCGATGGGAGTCCTCGCGCCCCTGCCACTCTTGCAATCTGCGCTTTAGCGGCTTCGGGTGTGATATGAGGATCAAGGCTGGAACCAGAAGTGTAGACCAGATCAGCAGTAGGTTCAATGCCTGCCTGTTTTAATTGAGTCACTGTTTCTTGAACCCGCTTGAGCAAGTCAGGATTGGAAGGAGCTAAGTTGCTTGCGCCTGACACTCCTGTTTCCAGAATGCCAGCAGTATCTTTGGTTGGATCAGCAGTGCTGTAAGTGGTCGTGCTAGGGCGACTGATGAAATAGCGATCGCTTGTAAATGGTTGTCCAATTAAGGCAGATCCGACAGGTTGACCTTGAGCATTGGTTAGAATGCTTCCATTTGCCTGAAACGGAAAGGCAATTTGCCCGATCGCAACCATCAGCAGCGGGTAAATAAGAGCGGTGATGATCCAGAGTACCAAGGTCGATCGAATGGCTCTACCTGCCTCGCGTGCAATACTCATTAGAATTTCTCCGGTACAAACATGACAAAGAATAGATAGATCGAAAGCGCCAGGGTTGCCAATCCCAGTAGTCCTAATGCCCAGGCTTGAGTCCGAGAGACTTCATCACGACTAGCAGCATAAACAACGGGTGCAATCACCAGGTTGAAGCATAACGCTAGGAACAAATACAGGGGCAGCTTTTGTCTGCGCCATTGGAGCCAAATTTCTGAAGCGGTTTCAAGGGATGGTTTTAGAGGATGGAGATTCATAGTTAGAAAAGAGGGTTAGGACAGTGGCAAAATTAGGTCGATCGCTTTAATCGCAATAAACGGTGCAATAATTCCGCCTAGTCCGTAGATCAAAATGTTGCGTTGCAGGAGTTGATCGGCGGTAAGCGGTCGAAACTGAACACCTCGTAGCGCTAGAGGAATTAGAACGGGAATAATTAAAGCGTTATAGATCAGCGCAGAAACGATCGCAGATTGGGCACTTTTTAAGCCCATGATGTTTAAAGCACCGATTCCAGCGGCAGCAAAGATCGTCGGAATGATCGCAAAGTATTTGGCGATGTCATTGGCAACCGAGAAAGTCGTCAATGCACCACGAGTAATCAGTAATTGTTTACCGATCGTGACGAGATCGATCAGTTTGGTGGGATCAGAATCTAAATCCACCATGTTCGCCGCTTCTTTGGCTGCCTGGGTTCCAGAATTCATGGCGACACCTACATTCGCTTGAGCCAGCGCAGGGGCATCATTCGTTCCATCTCCGGTCATGGCAACGAGCTTGCCTTGAGCTTGTTCACTCCGAATCACATCGATCTTGTCTTCGGGAGTTGCTTCAGCAATAAAATCATCGACTCCAGCTTCTTGAGCGATTACAGATGCCGTAATGCGATTATCTCCGGTCAGCATGATCGTTTTTACTCCCATGCGGCGCAGTTGATCAAACCGTTCTCGCAATCCTGGTTTTACAATGTCCTTGAGGTAAATCACACCGTAAATCTCATCGCCTTCGCAGACGGCAAGCGGCGTTCCCCCGAAGCGAGAGACTCGTTCAAAGGCTTCATCCAGCGTTGTGGGAACTTGACCCCCACGCGATCGCACAAATCCTTTGATCGCATCTACCGCTCCCTTACGGTACTCCTTGCGATTTAGATCGGTTCCGCTCATGCGAGTGCGGGCAGAGAATTCAATCCCTTCTGCGGGTTGCCCATCTAGATCGAATTTTGCCCCTAATCTTTGAGCGAGTTGAACGATCGATCTTCCTTCCGGGGTGTCATCAAACAGGCTGGCAACTAGACAGATCCGAGCAATTTCCTCAATGGAATGACCATTGACTGGAATAAACTCGTCCGCTAAACGGTTTCCCAATGTAATCGTTCCGGTTTTATCTAGAACGAGCGTATTGACATCGCCACAGGCTTCGACCGCACGTCCAGAGGTCGCGATCACGTTAAATTGTGCCACTCGATCCATTCCCGCAATCCCGATCGCACTCAGCAACCCGCCAATGGTGGTCGGAATTAGCGCCACCAAAAGAGAAATGAGAATTGCAATACTGGTTCCCGATCGAAGACTGTTGCCTGCGGCTGCCCCGACAGAACGCTCCAAGAAACCAGCGATATAGCCAGAAATCGAGGGAGTTGTCGCAACGACAATCAGAAATACCTGAGTCAACACTGCCAGCAAGACTGTTAGAGCAATTTCGTTCGGGGTTTTGCTGCGCTCGGCTCCTTCGACTAGAGAAATCATCCGATCGATGAATCCCTGCCCCGGATCAGACGTGATTCGCACAATCAATTCATCTGACAGGAGACGAGTACCGCCTGTGACAGAACTGGCAATGTCTGTACCGGGTTGTTTCAAAACGGGCGCAGATTCCCCAGTAATGGCTGATTCATCGACAGAACCAATGCCCTGCATCACCTCACCATCAGCCGGAATCATATCTCCCGCAATCACTTTCACCTGATCACCTCGACGCAACTCGGTCGAGTTGACTTCTTGAATCCTGCCGTCGGGTAGCATCTTACGCGCAAGCGTATCAGAGCGAGTCGATCTTAAAGCTTCTGCCTGCGCCTTTCCTCGCCCTTCCGCGATCGCTTCGGCAAAATTGGCAAACAGAATTGTGAAAAAGAGAATAAACGTGATGATGCCATTCAGTAATCGCTGCTGTCCGATATCGGCTTGAACGGTTCCAAACAGATTTGGATTGATGGTTACAAGCAGCGTCACGATCGTTCCTAGCCACACGACGAACAGGACTGGATTCTGCACTGCATTACGGGGATTCAGTTTGACAAAAGACTCCCGAATCGCTCGCTGATACAGTCCTTTAGAAGTCGCTTTTGGAGTATGCCTGCGATCGCTCCGACGACTGGTAGGCACCTGAATTGAGCGAGCAGATGTAGTAGATTCGTTCTTCATAAGTTCCCCAGACTCCTACCCAATTCCTTTGATAATCTGAAATGCCTCTGCAACTGGACCTAACGCTAAGGCTGGAAAGAACGTCAGTGCGCCCAGAATCAGAATTACGCCAGCCGTGACTCCCGTGAATAGTCCCGTATCAGTCCGTAGCGTTCCAGCCGTTGCGGGAACGGGTTGCTTGCGCGACATCCGATCTGCCAAGAGAAGTAACGCAACGATCGGGATGTAGCGTCCTGCCAGCAAGCTAAAACTGGTACTCAAATTCCACCAGAGCGTTGCATCCCCTAATCCTTCAAACCCAGACCCATTGTTCGCCGCAGCAGAAGCGTACTCATAAATTACCTGGGATAAGCCATGAAATCCTGGATTACTAATTCCTGCTAATTGTTCAGGAAATGCTAACGTAATCGCCGCTGGAATCAGAATCGCGATCGGGTGGACTAGCAAAATCAGCAAACTTGCCAGCACGACTTCCTGCTTTTCGATTTTGCGTCCCAAAAATTCTGGAGTCCGCCCAACCATCAACCCGGTGACAAACACTGCCAAAATCAGATAAGCAAACAGGTAAGCAGTTCCGGTTCCCTGTCCCCCGAACACAATTTGCAGGAACAGATTTGAGAGCATGACAAAGCCCCCATTCGGCATATAGGAATCGTGCAAGCTGTTCACTGCTCCACACATACTTGCGGTTGTAAAGACAGCAAACAGAGCAGATTGCGACCAACCGAATCGGACTTCTTTCCCTTCAAGATTCGGAGCCTGACTTACTCCTAGCAACTGATTCACCGCAGGGTTGCCCTGATATTCCCCGATCGCTGTAATGACAATAAATGCAATTAGAATCGCGAGTGGAATGCTATAGACCAGCCAAGCCTGTTTCGAGTTATTTGCGAAAATGCCATAAGTAATGATTAACGATGTCGGAATCGAGAGCAACGCGACTAATTCTATTAAGTTCGTAAAACCGTTGGGATTCTCAAAGGGATGAGCCGAGTTAATCCCAAAGAAACCGCCTCCGTTCTCGCCTAACTCTTTGATAATCTCGAAGTGAGCTACCGGACCTCGTGCGATCGCTTGATTGATTGCCGGATTTTCCAGAGTTGGTACAATCACCGGACCTGCAAGCGTTTCCGGTATTCCAGCAGCAATCAACACCACAGCACCGACCAGACTAATCGGCAGTAGAATCCGAGTCATCGATCGAGTCAAATCCACGTAGAAGTTTCCTAACGGTCTCCCTGTTAAGCCTCGAATGAATGCGATCGCGACTGCGATACCCGTTGCTGCCGAAGTAAACATCATGAAGCCCAACCCAGCAAACTGGCTGAAATAGCTGAAAGTCGTCTCGCCAGAATAGTGCTGCTGATTCGTATTCGTGACAAAAGAAATTGCCGTGTGCAGCGCTAAATCCCAAGAAGGCGCACCTAAGCCCGTCGGATTAAAGGGTAATGTTCCCTGAAGCATGAAGATCAAGTAGATCAACACCAGCATTGCTAGATTGCTGTATAAGACTGCTCGTGCATATTGCCAGCCTGTCATTTCTTCGCCTGCTCGAACGCCATTCAGCGAAAATATCACGCGCTCTACAGGGTTGAGAACTGGGTCAAGTAAAGTCCGCTGTCCCATAAATACCCGCGCCATGTAACGCCCGAAGAATGGCGTAATTGCCACGACGATCAGCAGCGTTAACGTAATTTGAATCCATCCTTGCAACATAAATTTAGCTCAATTGATAGTAACGATGGAGTGATGAGCATGAGTCGTTTGACTAACTTTCATCCTGAGGCTTGGATTCAACAATGACAAGGTATAGGGCGGCGTTTATCTAGCTTTTTAGATCACTGATATAGTCCGTAAGTGGTAGTGTTTAGAGAGCGTTTAGATAGGTTCTATACCTAGAACTATAAATTTGTGTCTCCGCCGCAATCTGAATCAAATTTTCCGGTGAAATCACCTGAAACTCGTTAGACTTCTAGAAATAAAGCTGGCTAGATATAGCAATCCTAAATCAGTTGTGAATTGCAGGATTGATCGTGCCCCCTAACCCCCAAGCTTGGGGGAACAAGACTCTTAGCCCCCAGAATTGGGGGTTTGGGGGCGTTCCTGAATCTCACAACTCAAACCGGATTGCTATAGTTGTCTCTTGTATTTCAGAAGCCAAATGCTGCAATTTCAACGCATTTTTCACTCAAAGATCTGGCATTTGAGAACATTCTGGTTGGTCGTGGGATTGTTTGCGATAGTTCTCACCCTAGAATTCTCCACGCCACCGGACTATGTGTTTGGCTATCTCTACATTGGTCCCATTCTGCTCGCAAGTACTTACTTAAGCCGCAAAATAACCTTCCAGGCAACGCTAATCGCTTGTGTTCTGACTTTGATCAACGTCTGGCTGCCAGGAATTGAAACCGTCAAAGCTCCTACGATCGCATCGCGAGCGATCGCAATTTTGGCACTCATCGTTACGGGTGTCCTCAGCGATCGTAATCGGTTATATCAGCAAACCGTTCTCCAGCAGCAAGCCAAACTAGAAGCACAGGAAAAGTTAGACTACATTCGAGAGGATTTTGCTTCAGCCCTGACTCATGACCTGAAAACTCCGCTACTAGGAGCAATTGAGACGATAAAAGCATTTCAACAAGGCTGTTTTGGCGATGTCGAACTCAATCAACAGACTGTTCTAGCAACCATGATGCGAAGCCATCGAACAACCCTGAAGATGGTTGAAACACTGTTAGATATCTACCGGAATGATAACGAGGGACTGCGGCTGAATCTTGCTCCAGTCGATTTAGTAGAAATTGCAGAAGAAGTGAAAGCAACCATGACAGACTTGGCAGCGAGTCGCCGGATTCACATTTCTCTGCATCAGGGGGCATCAGACTTTCGCCAGTTTCTCTGGGTCAACGGGGACACGCTACAACTTCAGCGAGTCGTAGCAAATCTACTGGCGAATGCAATCAATCATTCACCTCGTGGAGAAAAAGTGGAAATTATTCTAGAAGCAGGCTCCTCTTACCAAACGATCAAGGTAAAAGACAGCGGAGCAGGGGTCAAACTTAATGAAATCCCGCATCTGTTTGAACGATTTTATCAGGGACAGAGCGATCGACAAGCAAAAGGGTCAGGCTTGGGGCTTTACTTGTCTCGGCAGATTGTAGAGGCGCATGGCGGTACAATTTGGGCAGAGAACTGGCATCCGACCGGGGCAATTTTTGCCTTTCGGCTACCAACGCTTCCTTATCATCCTCCCCACTCTGCGTAAGATGGCATCTCCACCCCTCAAAATTCTTCTCGTTGAAGACGATGAACTGTTTCGTCTCGGCTTGCGAGTGCGGCTAGAGCGAGAACCAGCATTGGAAGTCGTGGCAGAAGCAGAAGACGGAGAAACCGCGATCGAGATTGTTAAATCTCACTTGCTCAACATTGTCATTTTAGATCTGGGTCTACCGGGACTAGGGGGTGTCGATGCCTGTCGCCAAATCCGACAATTCGCTCCGAATCTGCCAATTCTAGTTCTCACTTCGCATACCCAGAAAGCATTGATCAACCGAATCATCGAAGTTGGAGTACAAGGCTACTGCCTCAAAGGTGCGCCTTCGCAGACCTTGATTCTTGCCATTCAATCCGTTGCCGCTGGAGCATCTTGGTGGGATTCCGCTGCTACGACTGAGATCCGGGCTGCTTTTGAAGGTAACTCCGGAGCGACACCGACAAATGATGCGGATAAATTAACTGCTGTTCTGACTCGACGAGAACAAGAAATCCTCGCGCTCATTGCAGATGGCAATACCAATCAGGAAATTGCTCAGAAGCTATATATTGCACCCGGAACGGTACGAGTTCATGTTCATACTATCTTGCAGAAGTTGGAGGTACACGATCGAACTCAAGCTGCGGTCATCGCGATTCAAAGGAATTTGATCGATCGACAGTTATTTCCTGATTTATAGAAGAAATGCGATCGAGCACAGAAAGCGAAATCTTTTACCCGATCTTAACCTTTGGGTAGTAAATTCCTGCTAAGACTGAGGCGAGTATCTACTGGAGTTCTCCCATTATGCCGATGAAACGCCGGAATTTTCTGCTCTTCCTGGGTGCTGCTGCTGGAACGACCGCGATCGGAAGCTTGATCAAAAACCATCAGAAGTTTTCCATGCCCTTTCAATCGGCAGAAGCAACACTTTCAAATCTAAGTTTCAAGCCGATTCCAAGTCCAATGGCATTGCTCACGAATGCAAAGAGCGCTGCACCCACTGAGTTTGAGATTGTCGATGATTTGATTGTTCCGGAGGGCTTTTCTTACCAAGTGATCGGGGCTTGGGGAGATAAAATTGGGGATTCTCGATTTGGCTATAACAATGATTACCTCTCGTTTGTTGAAACGGCTCCAAATCAGGGCTTTCTAACGATTAACTTTGAGTACATCAGTGCGATTCCCTGGCTGCAATCTTACTCGAAAGTGCTAGGTAAAGAACTTCCTAGAACTGCTGTCGAAAAAGAATTGCAAAAGACCAAAGGAAAAGGCGTGAATGCGTTTGCACTTCCTGAGAAAAATCCGCTCAAAGCTCAAATTAAAACCATTGCCAAAGAAGCATTGATTGATCAAGGGATGGGCGTGATCTCGGTTCGCAAAAACGCAGACGGGAAATGGGAGCGGACTTTTTCTAATGCCGATCGACGAATTACCGGAATCTCAGGTCTCGAAGACGATCGCTATCTCGACTGTACTGGACCTGCAAAAGCGGTCTTTCAGAAAAAGAAGGGCAAGGGATACATTGATAAATTAGGCGATCGTATTATCGGAACATTCGGCAACTGTGCAGGTGGAACGACTCCTTGGGGAACTGTTCTGAGTGCAGAAGAGAACATTCAAATTCAGGTTCCTGATCCGGTTTATGCGGATGGCACTGCGTTTCCACCCAATCGCGTCACTTTTACGATCGACGATGAGGAAGTTTCTGGACAAGGAAACGTCTTCGGTTTAGCTGGCAACAAATACGGATGGATTGTCGAAGTCGATCCAGCAAATCCCAAAGACTTTGGCACAAAGCATACTTGGCTTGGTCGCTATAGGCATGAAGCAGTCGGAGTTCGAGTCGAAGCAGGAAAACCGTTAGCATTCTATTCAGGATGCGATCGACGCAGTGGACATATCTATAAGTTCGTCAGCCGCGATTCAGTGAGTGATCCAAAAGATAAAGCCAATTCCCGATTGTTAGCTGATGGAATGCTTTATGCAGCTAAGTTCAACGAGGATGGAACTGGACGATGGATTGCATTAAAACCAGATACACCTGTGAATCCTGAAGATCCAGCAACCGTGGTCGGTGGCATGATCAATCTACCCAAGCGCCCTGACGGTGGATTTATGCCCGTTCGGAACAAGAGCGCGATCGACCAATACAAGAAACAGTTCAAAACCTTGGGCGACCTCTACGAAGGTAATCCCACCGAAAAGCAAGGTGCAATTCTGATCGATGCTCACTATGCGGCAAATGCTTGTGGAGCAACTTGTACTGCTCGTCCTGAAGATACTGAGATTGCACCAGATGGTTCGCTCTACATCGCGTTTACGTCTGGCTCACCCGATAGTCGAGATGGTGGACCTGATAAGCGAGTATTCAAAGGACCGAACGGCGAAGCACCTTACGAATATGGCTTTGTCATGCACGTAGTAGAAGACAAGAATGATCCAGCAGCAATGACTTTCCGTTGGAAAATGATGGCAATGGGCGGAGAACCAACTGCGGGCGGCGCAGGCTTCTCGAATCCGGACAATTTGCTGATTGATCCAGATGGTCATGTTTGGATTGTCACCGATATGTCTTCGGATAAGCTCAATAAAGCAGTTCCGAAACGAATTGGTAAAAATGGAGTTCCGATCAGTCAATCCAACCTACGCGGACTCTACGGCAACAATAGCTTATGGTTTATGCCAACCTCCGGAGAGAATGCTGGCAATGCTTATCTGTTTGCAATGGCTCCGATGGAAGCGGAACTAACCGGACCTTTTTTGAGCAACGATCGACAATCTCTATTCTTAGCTGTTCAACATCCTGGAGAAAGTAACGGCATTCGGCAAAATCTGAAATCTGACACTCGCAAGTATGCTATGAAAGCGACAGACGGCAAGGAGTTTACTCAAACGCGCCAAGTGCCAGTCGGATCAAACTTCCCAGAAAACAAGGCAAATGCGGCTCCTCGACCTTGTGTCGTGGTCGTGACGAGAAGCGATCGTCAAAACATCACAGCATAGTTGAGACAAGCGATCGAGCAAAATTGTTCAATGCTCGATCGCTTAGTTCATTCCTGCCTGAACTCAGTTTTGTAAAGGTGCGATCGCACTCCACCTCTCGAATTCATTTCCAAGACAAAACTTGCACTAGACAGTTTCACGCATCCGCTCGATTTCAGGGACTTCTGATTCACCGAATAGCGCATTGTAGGCGAATCCAGCAATCACCGCACCCAAAATCGGTGCAAGCCAGAATAACCACACTTGTCCGAGCAGTTCACCCCCGACAAACACCGCAGGACCTAAGCTACGTGCCGGGTTCACAGAAGTATTGGTGATCGGAATGCTGATCAAGTGAATCAAAGTCAGTGCAAACCCGATCGACAAAGGCGCAAACGAACCTGCCGCCCGTCGATCAGTCGAGCCTAAGATAATCATCAAGAAGAAGAACGTTAACAATACTTCCGCTAAAAAGCACGCACCGAGCGAATAGCCACCCGGAGAATGTGCGCCAAATCCATTGGTTGCTAACGGATTTGACCCGGTTAAGCTAAATCCGGGTTTTCCTGAAGCAATAATATAGAGTGTTCCTGCGGCTGCAATTCCGCCTAACACTTGCGCCACAATGTAGCCGAGTAAATCTGTTCCACCCCGAAACCGCTTCGCAACAAACAATCCAAACGAGACAGCAGGATTGAAATGTCCCCCGGAAATGCCACCGACTGCAAATGCCATCGTTAACACGGTTAACCCAAAGGCGAGCGACACTCCAACTAAGCCAATTCCCAACGGGAACGAAGTGTTGTCGCCAATTCTAGCTGCATCTGCGGTATAAGTTGCAGCTAACACTGCACTCCCACACCCACCAAAGACTAACCAGAACGTTCCAAAAAATTCGGCGAAACAACGTTTTATCAGAGGCATTTTGAAAACTCCTTGGCATTAAAACAACTGACACTCTGAACTTAGAACAAGAAAATAAGAAACTTATATGAGTCTTAAAATTCCAGTTCAACTTTGCTGATTAAGCAAATCGCTATTGATTGCTAGTAAGACTTTCACCCTGAGTAAAATAAGCTGAATCGATCGGGTGAGACAGAATCCGATCAGGATTGAACCAAGCAACGCGCTAAGACTAAGTAAAAGAGTTGCTTGTGTATTGACATTGATTTACTCCATTCAGCCAGATTCTGGAACAATCACCAATACCAACCCGTTGATTTTATGTGGATCAGCGATCGAAATTGCTTGTAGAAGATAGGTCGCATCACCAATGAACAGATATTAGCTCAAACCACGATTCATTTTTGTAGAGAATTTTGACGTTTACAGTTTGTAGAATCTGGTTACTAGAGCGCATCTATCGATAGACAGATAAAAACCCGTACGAATCTTGAAATTCCGTACAGAGGATTTAGGAATTGGTTTGCGCTTGAGTCGCGATCGCGCCCACAGAGGCTTTTACATGTGGCAGCAGCAAGCTAAATGTTTCGTCGCTAGGTCAATTGCATTTGTGAGTTCCAAGCTACGATCGAGAATGTCATAGAGTTTCAAATCACTAAAAATGATGTAGAGATATTACTCTTCAATACCATCGATCGCGTACTTGGAACTGTCACCTACGCTTCAATTACGACCCGCAAATTCCCCCGTTTTTTCCAGCGATTGTGTACTATCGTGGAAGTCTTTTAAGCGGGGGAGTATGTCAAAATTGAACCATGCAAAAACTCACGATTATTCGACCTGACGACTGGCATCTTCACCTCCGCGACGGCGCAGCATTGAAAGCAGTTTTGCCACATACAGTGCGACAGTTTGCCCGTGCGATCATCATGCCAAATTTGAAGCCTCCAGTCCGCTCGGTTGTGGACGCAGCCGCCTATCGCGATCGCATCCTTGCAGCCGTTCCAGAGGGTCAATCGTTCGAGCCACTCATGACGCTCTATCTCACTGACAACACAAGCTCCGAAGAGATTGTCTCAGCGAAAGCCGCACCGTTTATTAAAGCGGTTAAATACTACCCAGCCGGAGCAACGACGAATTCGGACTCTGGAGTAACGGATATTCGCAAGTGCGATCGCGTCTTTGAAATGATGCAGAAGGTCGATCTGCCTTTACTCCTACATGGGGAAGTCACCGATCACACCGTGGATATGTTTGATCGCGAAAAAGTATTTATCGATCGACATTTGATCCCGCTCAGACAACGATTTCCTAGCCTACGCATCGTCCTTGAACATATCACCACCTCAGATGCAGTGCAGTATGTCTTATCTGCAAACAATATCGCTGCAACAATCACACCACAACATGTATTATTCAACCGCAATAGCCTTTTCCAAGGTGGCATTCGTCCCCATTTTTACTGTCTGCCGATTTTGAAACGAGAGGAACATCGATCGGCACTTTTGCAAGCAGCAACATCCGGGAATCCTAAGTTTTTTCTGGGAACCGATAGCGCTCCCCATCCTCGAAATAGCAAAGAAAGTTCCTGTGGCTGTGCAGGTTGCTATTCGGCTCTGCACGCGATGGAGTTATACACAGAAGCGTTTGAAAGCGTCGGCGCTCTGGATAAACTTGAAGCATTCGCTAGCTTCTATGGTGCAGATTTTTATCAGCTTCCGCGCAATACCGATCGCATTACTTTGACCAAAACAACATGGCGCGTTCCTGATGAAATTCCATTTACGGAAGCTGGACTGGTTCCCTTATGGGCGGGTCAAGAGATAACTTGGCAAATGGTTTGACCCACGACGTAAAGAACGAAGTCTAATCCAGAACAGAGTCCGCTGAAACTCTTTCTCGTTTAAGCAGCACACCAGCAATCACGATACCAATGATTGCTAAAAATGCCATTGGATAGAATACATAATTGTAAGCTCCAAAGAAGTCTCGAATGCGTCCAACAATTAACGTTCCGATCAAAGCACCCGCTCCATAAGCTGTGAAAACAAGTCCATAGTTTTGGGCATACCGATCGGGATTGAAGAAGCGTAACGTGAGAGTTGGAGCCATCGCTAGCCATCCACCCAGGCAAAACCAAAACAAACAAAAGGCAGTGAGATAGGTCGCAACTTGTCCAGTCTGAGCATTGATCATCAGCACACAAGCAATCAAAATCAGCACATAAGACAGAATTGCAACATAGTGAGGCTTAAATCGATCGCTTAACCAACCAAAAAGCGGACGACTCACACCATTAAACAGCGCAAACAAGGAGACACTTCTAGCGGCTACAGTCGGATTGATCTCAATCATTTCCTGCCCAACTGGACTAGAGATCCCGATCGCACTTAACCCGACAAACGTTCCAATTGCATAGCAAAGCCACAGCCCGTAGAACGATCGACTTTTAAGTAAATTGTTTGGGTAAGTTGGAGTTGCAGTCACTGTAGAGACAGCCGCAGATTGCCGAGGATGCCAGCTTTTGGGAGGCAGCTTCATGATTGTAGAAATCGCTAAAATAATCACCGTAAAAGCGATACCAAGAATGCGTAAGGTCGATCGCACACTGTAGGCTTCGATGAGTTGATTTGCAAGAGGCGCAGTAATCAGCGGCGAAAGTCCGAATCCAATAATCGTCAAACCGACCACTAACCCCCGCTTATCTGGAAACCAGCGGGAGACGACCAAAATAGGAACACCATAAACTATGCCAACTCCGGTTCCGGCGATCGCTCCGTAGGTGAAGATGAGCGTGCCAATCTGAGTCGTAAAGCTTGAAAGAATGTAGCCCAAGCCTACAAAAATTCCTCCGATCGCGATCGTGATCCGAGTCCCAATCTGAGGAATGAAAAAACCTGTAATTGGCATCAGAGCCGCATAAAAAATCAGCACGAAAGTGTACGGTAAAAGACTTTCAGTTGTACTGATCCCCATCTCACTTTCTAAAGAGGTTCTAAAAATACTCCAGGAGTACACGCTTCCTAAGCAAAGTAAAATGGTCATTCCAAATGGAATCAGAAACCATCTACCCCGCTCTGCGGGTTGTCCCAACAGCATGACTTCGGGCGTATAGTGAGTTGTTGTATTCATGATTTGATCAACAGAAGTGAAAACTGAGCCAAGTTCAGAGACAGCAAATAAGCGTTCTCCTGCCGCGTAGCTTACTCAGTTTTCACTTCTCTAGTTGTATAGAGATTGCCAGATCAGTCTCTATGCTTCGATTACGACTCGTAAATTCCCCCGTTTTTTAGAGACGCGGCAAGAAGTCGAAGATCCCGATCGCTCAAATTCCAAATCCAACAAAGTCGGACCTACTCGAAGATTTTTCAGTGCTAGATAGTTAATCGATTCCGGCAATGCTGGGTCAATCACGCGCAAACAGTTTCCAGGTGCATCAGGGACTAAATTCACAATCATGTGAACCAGTTGGAAAACACTTCCAGTTGCCCAAGCTTGTGGAGTACAAGCCACCGGATATTGCACAGGTTCGTTGTCATCAGTGCGATCGTAGCCACAGAACAATTCTGGCGGACGCTGATATGGCTGGTGACGAGTCATATCGAGTAAGCCTTTAAAGAGTTCCAAAGCTTGATCGATTAGACCGAGAGAACGAAGCCCGATCGCAATTAACGCATTGTCATGAGGCCACACTGATCCAACGTGATAACCCATCGGATTGTAAGCAGGTGACAAGCTACTTAATGTCCGAATGCCCCAACCATTGAACATGTCAGGAGCACGTAGCCGTTCTGCAACACTGTAGGCTTTCTCCGGTGTGAAAATTCCGAGTTGCAAACAATGTCCTGGATTCGAGGTAATGCTATCAACTGGATTACCATCACCATCAAGCGCCAAAGCACAGAAGTCTTGATCTTCCATCCAGAAATCACGATTAAATCGAACTTTGAGATCGCGAGCTTCTTCTTCCCAGCGATCGGCAAGATCAATTCGCTTTTTCATTCGAGCAATTTGGCTCAATCGAACTTTGGCGGAGTAGACATAGCCCTGAACTTCGCAGAGCGTGATCGCACCTTGAGCGAGTTTGCCTTTACGATCGACAATACAGTTCCCCGAATCTTTCCAGCCTTGGTTATCTAGACCACGTTTCGATTTACGCTCATAGCTGAGATATCCGGTTGGCTTTAAATTGCGGTCGACCCAATCCATTGCAGCGATCGCATTGTTCCAGAGTCGATCGAGCGTCTCATAGTCCGCTGTCCAAGAGAAATATTCAGCATACAGCATCAACCAAAGCGGCGTTGCATCAACTGTCCCGTAGTAAGGCGTGTGCGGAATTTCCTGGCATCGTGCCATTTCACCAAATCGAATCTCGTGCAGAATCTTACCCGGTTGTTCCTCGCGCCATTCGTCGTCAGTCTTGCCCTGGTAATGTGCCAAAATTGTCAGTGTTTCTCGTGCAATCTGCGGATCGAGTAGCAAAGTTTGAGAAGCAGCAATGATCGAATCTCGTCCGAACAAAGTTGAAAACCAAGGCACTCCAGCAGATAAAGCTTTGTTCTTACCAAACGTTTGTCTGAGCAGATAGACATCTTGTTCAGCACGTTCGACCACACGATTAAATGTGGTTTTATCCGTTCGGATCTGCGTTGCCTGTTGCCGCCAATGTTGTTCTTCCGCCGACTCTGCTGCTTTCGCTTGAGATAAGGTAATCGGCGCACTCACTTTGGAAACCGGACGACCATTGCTCAAAGGCTGCAATCGATATCCAAGCGTCTGCTTCTCATGCGGTTGGAACTTCAATTGCCAAACAGCGGTATAGCCTTTCACTGTATCCGGTTGATAGTGAACAAAATCGATTCGGGATTCTAAGATTGAGCCATCCAATCCTTGATAAGCCAACGTTAGCTCCATCGGAGATTGTCCCAATTCATCGACCGCGACAAATGAATCGACATCATCCACCTCATTCGCTTCTGAGGGCAATCGTCTCAGGAGTGTTCCTCGCTGATTTCGACCAAATCCTCGCACCTCGAAGAGATCAATAAAATCGGCTCCGAAACTCAAACTCAGTTCAAACTCAACAGGTTCAGTACTGTAGTTCGCGATTTCGATTTCCTCAAACAATCCGCCATTCAGAACCAGTTCGCGTTTGATCCCGATCGTTTCTGCGGGAATGCGATCGTCTAATCTCGGATTAGTACACAGCACCGATAGTACAAAACCTTTTTCTGCTGTACTGCTGAGCAAAATGGGCGATCGTCCATCAAGCTGTAATTCCAAGCGATTGAGAAACCGCGTATCATTGCAAAACAGCCCTAAACCGCTACTTCGCCCTTCATCTGATGATCCGCCGATATTTCCAAACGTATCGGTCAGCAAGAACATATCATCGTCTTTGAGTGTCAAAATCGGCTGCGGGCGCTCATTCAAAACGGAAGCCCACTCTGGTAGAGGCATCTGATCGGCTGGAACAAACTTTCTTCCGTCGAGTTCAATCAGGTCTGAAATCATTGGTCACAACTATGGGCAAACGACTAGGGGAGCGAGTTGAGAACTGCAAACAATTGAAACAAAATTTAAACCGTAACTATTTTAACGAGGATGCGATCCGTATGCGGAAGTTCCAGACTATTCTGATTAATTTTCTTTTATTACGATCGATCTCTTTTTGAATCGATTCTGAAAGTCAGAATTCTCTTACATAAATGACTTGAAGTTTCCCTCTAACTTTCCGTAACATTTTGCTTACAAAGCTGCGATAATCTCTATCCAAAAGCGATTCTGCCCTGTGCCCAAACGTGGTAGTATCCCAGATGCCCTCGATTCATTTAGACCGGATCGTGGATGTGCTGCTTTGTATGCAGGTTCGATACTATTTGACTCTCTAGGTTTTTCACTGTAATGCCATTGCAATCTTCTCACCGTCGCACGAAAATTGTTGCCACGATCGGACCTGCAACCAGCAGCCCGGATGTTCTACGCGATCTGATTGAAGCTGGAGCCACCACGCTACGTCTAAATTTTTCGCACGGAACGCACGATGATCATCTCCGCAGCATTCGCCTGATTCGACAAGTTTCGTTTGAACTGAACCAACCCGTCGCGATTCTACAGGACTTACAAGGTCCCAAAATTCGCTTAGGACGCTTCGAGAACGGCTCGATTATTTTGAATAAAGGCGATCGATTTACGCTCACGAGCCGCATGGTTCCCGGAACTCAGGAAATTAGCTCGGTGACTTACGATCTCCTGTCCGAAGAAGTTCCTCAAGGTGCGACGATTCTGCTCGATGATGGCAGAGTTGAAATGAAAGTCGAAGAAATTGATAAGGAGACGAAATCGCTCCATTGTCGTGTTGTCGTCGGTGGACCCCTCTCGAACAATAAAGGGGTCAATTTCCCTGGTGTTTATCTATCGATCAAAGCTTTAACTGACAAAGATCGCAAAGATTTAGTGTTCGGATTAGATCAAGGCGTAGATTGGGTAGCACTCAGCTTTGTCCGCAATCCTCAAGACGTTTTAGAGATCAAAGAACTGATTTCGAGCGCGGGCAAATCGGTTCCAGTGATTGTCAAGATCGAGAAGCACGAAGCGATCGAACAAATGGAGGCAATCTTATCAATCTCCGATGGTGCGATGGTTGCCCGTGGGGATCTTGGTGTTGAACTGCCTGCCGAAGATGTGCCAATCCTGCAAAAGCGCCTGATCAAAACTGCGAATCGTCTAGGAATTCCAGTGATTACCGCCACTCAGATGCTCGATAGTATGGTGCATAGCCCACGTCCCACTCGTGCAGAGATTTCCGATGTGGCAAACGCGATTTTGGATGGAACTGATGCGGTGATGCTGTCGAACGAGACGGCAGTTGGAAAATATCCGATCGAGGCAGTCTCTCAGATGGCATCGATCGCGATTCGGATCGAGCAGGAAAACATGAAGCAACCGATCGAGAATAGTGGTCGATCGATTCCAAATGCGATCAGTCAAGCGGTCGGAAATATTGCCGTACAGCTTGATGCGTCTGCAATCATGTCTTTAACCAAAACGGGATCAACGGCTCGTAACGTTTCAAAGTTCCGTCCTAGAACTCCTATTCTCGCAATTACGCCTCACGTGGATGTCGCTCGTCAACTGCAACTCGTTTGGGGTGTGAAGCCACTTTTAGTATTAGATCTGCCATCGACTGGGCAAACTTTCCAAGCTGCGCTGAATGTGGCACAAGAAAAAGGCTTAGTTTCTGAAGGTGATCTCGTTGTTCTCACGGCTGGAACGCTTCAAGGGGTCGCAGGTTCAACCGATTTGATCAAGGTTGAAGTCGTCACCGCAGTCCGTGGAAAAGGCGTGGGAATTGGACAGGGATCAGTTAGTGGTCGCGCTAGATTAGCTTCGACGCTGAAAGAGATTCGTCAATTTCATTCCGGTGAAATCTTAGTTGCTCCGAGTACGAATGCAGATCACATTGATGCCATTCGCAAAGCTGCTGGAATCGTGACCGAAGATAGTAGCTTAACGAGTCATGCAGCGGTGATCGGACTCCGATTAGGAATTCCTGTCTTAGTTGGTGTGAAAAATGCGACGGGCATGATTCGCGATGGTGAGATTGTCACGCTCGATGTACAGCGGGGGTTAGTCTATTCTGGTGGCAGTGATGCGACTCAAACCGATGCGGCTTTGTCGGTGTAGAAATTCTATTTATGCCTGAACGAATAGAATTCGCGGGTTACAAGAAGTCTATCAATTAAAAAATCGGAGGATCGTTGAATTTGATCCTCCGATTTTATAGCTGTACCTATTTCAGTTAAGACACTTCTAAGAAGCCCCCCAGCCCCCAATTCTGGGGGAGCAAGAGTCTTAAGCCCCCAGAATTGGGGGTTTGGGGGCAACTCCGAGGATGTCCTAATCTAAACTTCTACTGCTATATTTTGTGCTAAATCTTTTAAGCTAATCGACGCTTCATCAAGGGTTGAACAGCGACAAGCGCGATCGCACAAAGTCCAACTAAAATCAGCAATGCTCCACCCAAAGTCACATCCCCAAACGGAGCTTGCATAATCACACTGCCAAAGATCCAATCCGGGTGTAGATAGAGATATCGAATAGGTTCGATCGCATAACTAAGCGGGTTCAAAGTCGCGACCACTTGCAACCATTTCGGCATAAACGACAACGGAACAAGTGCTGTACTCGCAAACAGTAACGGTAAGTTCGTGACAAAGATTACAGCAAGTAATTCAATGTGCCCCGGTAGTGCAAACGCCAATCCTAAACTTAAAGCAGTCACTCCAACAACTAACAGCAGAACAATTAGAGCCACTAATGCAAGCCCGATCGGACTCGGTAATCCTGCACCTAAAAAGGCACTCATCACGACGATCGCGGTCGTTTGGATCAGACTCAGAGTCGTAATGAAGATTGCTGAAGCCATCACGATCGACGATCGCGAAGCGAGTGGAGCGACTAACAATCGATTGAGAAATCCAAATTCTCGATCGAACATCACGGGAAGTCCTGCATTTAACGCACCGCTAAATGCTGTAAACACGATCACGCCAGCCCCTAAGAACTGACCGTAGTTCACTTGCTCCCCGAACAATCCTCTCGGTGCATTTTGGAACAGTGCGCCAAATAGGAACAACCACATCAACGGCTGAATAATGCCAGCAATCAAGGTAGAAGGGCGACGTTGCAATTGAATAAACAATCGTCGAGTCATCGCAGCCGTTTCTTGGAAAAATTCGCCTACTGGATTCGGAGGCGCGATCGTTGACTTGGAATCGAACGAAGTTTTAGACGGGGTAATGGTTGTACTCATAGTTGTTTGCTATCTCATACTTTGCTTACGTTCTGCTTTTGGATCGCGACTTCCAGCGGCAGCGAGTTCCGCATCCATCAACGTGCGCCCAGTGGCGGCAAGATAGACATCATCTAAACTCGGTCGCGATTGAGCAATTCCAAAGGTCGGAAGTCCGGCTTGTTGGAGGGCTTGTTGAACAGTCGATAACGCATCACTATTGGGGGAAACGACTAAGTTTAGCGAATTTCCTTGCGCTGAGTTGATGATCACTTCCTGAACGATCGGTAAAGATTCGAGCAGCGATCGCGCTTTTTCGGCTTCATCTAAAGGTGAAAATTCTCGAATTCGTAAAGTAATCCGTTCGCCACCGACTTGATCTTTGAGTTCCGAAGGGGTTCCTGATGAGATTACGATACCCCGATCGATAATTGCTACTCGATCGGCAAGTGCATCAATTTCCTCTAAATAATGGCTCGTAATCAAAACGGCTGTCCCTTGTTCGCGCAGTTGACGCAGGAAATTCCAAACCGCAACACGGCTTTCGATATCAAGTCCAACGGTCGGTTCATCTAATACCAAAACGTCTGGCTGGTGAAGCAATCCCGCAGCAAGATCGAGTCGTTTTTGCAATCCACCTGAATATGTGCCGCTCTTTTTATCTGCCCATTCATTGAGTCCGAGCAGAGTCAACATTTCAGCAATTCGAGGTTTGATCGAGGCTTTTGGCAAATGATAAATAGCCGCCTGGAGTTCGAGCAATTCGCGACCTGTGAGCATTTTGTCGATCGCGACTGCTTGAGCGACATAGCCTAATCTTTGTCGAGCAGCACGAGGATTGTCGATCGCGCTAATCCCCGACACTTCGATCTTGCCCGCATCGGGTTCAGTCAAAGTACACAGACAGCGCAACGTCGTCGTTTTGCCTGCTCCATTGGGACCCAAAAGCCCAAAAATTTCGCCGGGTCGAACCTCTAGCGAGACCTCTTTGACCGCTTCCACTGATCCATAGCGCTTCTGTAGTTTTTCAATGAGCACCGCAGGAGTCATCTCACTCCTCCCTTTTTGATACAAATCTTTAGGATGTTCTTTCTCTATTGTAAGAACTGTAAGCCTTGAGATCCCAAGCATTCAAGATATTTATGAAAAATCCTGGATTCAGAATCAGCCTGGAAGCATCGAGCCACTCTATGAGCAGGATTGTAAAGAAGCGTTAACTGATTTGTAACAAAACGTGATAATTTGTACGGTAACGGGAAAACACGACGTTCTACAGCGATTGAGTTTTCTGCGACTGATCCATTACTCTAGGTCTCAACTTATGCCGATTACCATTGATTCAGCACGTGGTATTTTTCCTAACACACTTTCAGCGGATGCTGTACCTGCAACGACTGCTCGCTTCAATCAACTCAGTGCGGAAGATCAACTGGCTTGGACTTGGTTCGCTTACTTGGAAATGGGTAAAACTGTGACGATCGCGGCTCCGGGTGCTGCTAGTATGCAGTTCGCAGAACCGACATTGGCAGAAATCAAAAAAATGTCGTTTCCTGAGCAAACTCAAGTCATGTGCGACCTCGCAAATCGGGCAGATACTCCGATTTGCCGCACCTACGCAACTTGGTCGCCTAATATCAAGCTCGGTTTCTGGTTTCAGCTTGGAGAATGGATGGAGCAGGGTGTCGTTGCCCCGATTCCGACAGGTTACGAGCTTTCGGCGAATGCGTCGGCAGTACTGCAAGCCTTACGCGAAATGGATCAAGGTCAGCAAATCACCGTTTTGCGGAACTCGGTTGTAGACATGGGATACGACACTCAGAAGTTAGGCGAGTTTACCCGCGTGGCAGAACCCGTTGTGGCTCCCAAAGATCAATCTCAGCGCAGTGCCGTCAAAATCGAAGGCATCAACAATGCAACCGTCCTGAAGTACATGGACAACATGAACGCGAATGATTTTGATACTTTGATTGAGTTGTTCGCACAAGATGGAGCTTTACAACCGCCGTTCCAAAGACCGATCGTGGGTCGCGATGCGGTGATGCGCTTCTTTAGAGAAGAGTGCCAAAACCTGAAATTGATGCCCGAACGCGGTGTTGCTGAACCGACTGAAGACGGTTACACACAGATCAAAGTGACGGGTAAAGTTCAGACTCCTTGGTTTGGTGCAGCAGTTGGAATGAATATGGCTTGGCGCTTCTTGCTGAATCCGCAAGGTAAGATTTTCTTTGTCGCGATCGATTTACTCGCTTCTCCGAAAGAACTCTTAAACTTGATTCGATAAGCGAATTGCTCGATCGAAGATGATTCCGTTGTGAGCGTTCTACTACAAGAGCGCTCATTCTTTTGTTGATCCTTTGGGACTGTATTTAATAAAGCGATGCAAGTGAGTGAAATTCAGTGGTCTAAGACCGAAAAAGAGATTGCTCGATCGGCATTCGATCGAGCCTATGAGCGAGAAATTGAAGCGTTAATTCAAGAGGTAGTTGATCGAGCCAGCACCGTTTCAAATCAGCAAGATATTTGGCAACTGCACGATTTTCTTAGTGCAAGAAGACATGAAATCGATGGTAAATATGACTATCGCTATTCTGGTTTGATCTTTGTATTTGCCAGATTGATCAAAGAGAATCGGTTATCGATCGAAGAACTGAAAGGGCTAGAGACAGACAAAGTTGCGAAAATCTCTGCCCTGATCAGAATGAGTTAACTCAAATCTTGTACCACTCTCAAGATGGCAATTTATGGACGTTTCGTTCATTCGCGAGTCCGCCCGGAGATAAATCACCGGGCTAATGGAGGGAACCCCACTGAAGTGGGCTGAAACCGCACTCTTAGGGGGCTTCAGCCTCCTTTCTCCCATTAGCCCGGAGCGTTTACCTCCGGGCGGACTCAATCGCAGCGACGGACTCCCATCAACACAACATTTTAGACAAACTCTGCGTTAACTCGCTCGGAGACTGTTCGAGATTGCTGAAGCCGCACCTAAAACGCGATCGCCTCCTGCATTCGTCGCTGCAACCAATACGAGTAATACACTATTATTCGCCTGTCGTGCCAGGATTACACCTCCGACAGGCTGAGTGTTTCCCCCGATCGTTAAATTGCCTGTCCAATCGATCTGGACTCCGCCGGGAATCGATCGAACTTCTCCCGTCTGAAATCCTTCGCCTTGTCGAAACGCATTTTGAGCCGCTGTTACTAAAGCTTCATTCGGTACTACACCGCCCGCGATTCCAAGCTGTGATTGCGGTTGAGCTAATACGCTGTAAGCTAAATTGCCGTCTGGAGCTTCGATCAAGACAGTTCCAGCAAGCGGACTGACTTTGTAACCCTGAAGAATTCCAACAATAAAGCGATTATTCGGATCTTTGTAATCGCCACTGATAGGAAGAGGGGGAGCCGTTTGAGCCGCAGGCAATGGAGCGGTCGGCGTAACAGGAATTACAGGAACCGCTGTTGGGGAAGCAGTCGGAGACGGAGAGGGAGACGGGGAAGCGGTCGGAAGTGGGGGACGATTCGCGGGTAAAGACGGATCGACCGGAATCGGAGCAACCGGAACACCAATTGCCCCAGTCGGAGAAGGTGAGGGAGTCTGAGCAATGCTAGAAATTCCAGTAAATAGCACCATTGCCAGCGCAAACCATCCTATTAACCATTTGCGTTTCATTGTTCTACCCTCTCAGAATGGATGGATTACCAAAATAGAAGACTCCAGCTACACAGCCGATCATTAAAGTTGCTAAAGTGGCTGCCCAGAGCGCTTTCCAGCCTAAACTTGCTAAATCTTTCCGGCGGGATGGAATTAAAGCTGAAAAGCCACCGACAAAGATTCCAACTGAGGGCAAGTGAGCGAATCCACAGAGGCAATAGCTAATGATGAGTAAAGCCCGATCGCTAATTGTTCCCTGACTCGCTAACACGCCTAATTGTTGATATGAAGGCACTTCTGTTTCGAGCAATCGCCGCCCGATTAAGACCGAAGCTTGCCAAATCTCATTCCAATTTGCAGAAACTCCAGTTAGAAACGTTAACGGCACAAACAGCGCACCGACAATATTTTGCAGCGTGATTACCTGGAAGATTAATCCAATTCGTCGCACGAAGAGATTGCTACTAGCCGCAAGTCCAGCCAGGTTTGCAAAGAAGAGATTAACGAGTGCGATTAGTCCGAGAACGGCGATCAAAAGAGCCGCGATCGCAATTGCTAATTTCACGCCGTCCATCGCGCCCAGAATCACGCTTTCCATCGCTCCAGACGGGCGTTCTGCCGTCATTTGATCGTTCTCTGGATCGTCTTCGGGCAATGCACCTAATGTTTTCGGAACTTCGGTCTCAGGAACCAATAGTTTAGAAATCACGAAACAGGCAGGAATCGCCATGATTGAAGCGGAAACTAAATGCCCGGTAATGTTCGGAAATACTGGACGTAATGCTTGGGCATAAAGAGCAAGAACCGTAGAAGCAATACTTCCATAACAACAAGTCAGAACAGCACAGAGTTCACTCCGGGTCATGCTGGCGAGATACGGTCGAACCGTTAAAGCAGACTCAATTCCAACAAAAATATTCATCGAGCCGCTTAATGCTTCTGCACCACTAAGATTCATCGATCGACGAAAAATCTTGGCGAAAAATTTCACAATCGGTTGAATCACACCTAAGTAATACAGCAGTGACATTAATGCAGAGAAAAAGATCACTAACGGCAACGCTCGAAATGCGAAGGTATAGCCTAAATTCAGATTTTCAGGACTTAATCGATCGCCTGCCACTGGAACATACGGAGGCGTAATTGCACGAGCAATCCAACGTCCCACTAAAATCGGTCCCGGAGTCACATTCGGTTCTGGAACTAACAGCGATCCAAACAGAAATCTTGACCCTGCTTCAGTCGCATCTAAAACGGCATTAATCCCATTACTAATGACGCTAATTACAAAGCGCGTCACTGGAAACGTAAACACCAACAATCCCAGAATCAATTGAAGCGCAATACCCCAGAGAATCACCTTCCACGGAATCACGCGGCGGTTTTCAGATCCGAGCCATGCGATCGCACACAGCACGAAGATGCCACCGAACGATAAAAAATTTAACCAAGACATTATTGATATCGACCTAGCTGCTCATTGAATCGAATTTTGAGTAAATCCAGAAGCATTTTAATCGAGTCTTGGATCAAATTCACTTTCGACCGCTTTTTCTGATGTTTTTCAGCCACTTTCGCCGGAATTTCTCCGATCGTATATCCCCAATTTTCAGCTAAATAAATTAGCTCTACATCAAACGAAAATCCGCTCAGTGTTTGATGAAAGAACAATTTCTTTGCGGCAGATTTCCGAAATCCTTTTAGTCCTGCCTGAGTATCACTGTATTGCAGAGCAAGAATCTTACGAGATAGGAAATTAAACACTTTCTCAGCAATTTTCTGACTCAATTTGGTCTGTTTCTGATTGCCTCGTACCAAATTACGATTCCCGATCGCAACATCACAAGTTTGCAATTTCTGAATTAACAGATCGAGATGCGCTAACGAATACGCCAAATCACTATCAAGAAAGCAAATTAGATCTCCATCTGCATACTCAACGCCGCGCCGAATTGCATATCCTTTTCCAGCACGCGGATGATAAGAAATCAATCGAATTTGAGGCGTTTTTGCCAGGTGAATTCCAGCCGTAATGATGCCTTTTGTGCGATCGCTAGAACCATCATTCACGAAGATAAACGTAAAATTCGGATGCGTCTCTAAATAACGCAAAATCGCTTCAAATGTATGGCGAATATGAGCTTGCTCGTTATAAACCGGGAGAATGACCGACACTTGATCGATCGTATTTAAACGAATCGGGGTAGAAGTTCGCGAAGCCTGATGTTGCGGAGTGCTGCGACGAGTTGGACGAGAGCTTTTGAGTTGTGCCCAAGTCTCGATCGGGTTCCAAAGTTTTTTCATTAGCTTTTACCTAATCGATTACGTCATACGGCTAAGAGCATGTTTGAAACGTATAGAAAGCCACTTCACTTCGATGTCCTCTCGCCCCGGAATGGAATTCGGGGCTAACAGAACGAAGTCCACTCAAGGGGACTGGGAGAACGCTTTCAGAGTCTTGAGTCCCGTTTACTGGACTTCGCACCGTTAGCGCCGACTTCTAGTCCGGCGCGAGTGAATGCGTCCGAACGGCTACTTCTCAAACACCGTCTAAGAATTCAGGCTTCAATTAAGATACAAGATTCAAAACAAGCGAAGCAGTCTAATTTGCTAAAAGAACTTAATCTTCTTTGAAGCATAGAGACACATCTTTAGTAGAATCAAACCTTCGCGAACATGAGCAATATTCGACTCGCCATAAGTCCGAGGCTGATATCGCACAGGCACATCAACGAGATGCAATCCTAATTTTGTCGCGCCAAATAAAAGATCAAAATCGCCAAACGGATCGAAATCGCCAAAATAACTTCGTCCCGCTGCAATTTTTTCATAATCGCTTCGTCGCAACACTTTCGTACCACAGAGCGTATCTTTGATCGATTGCCCTAACAAAAATGAAAACATCAAGCTAAAAAACTTATTCGCCCAGTTATTCAACCAAGGCATCGCTTTTCCCGATCGAGGATAGACCAGTCGCGATCCGTTGACGAATTCTCCTCGATCGCTCGATATCACTTCATAGAAATGCGGCAAATCTTCCGGTTGTACGGTCAAATCCGCATCCAGAATCATCAAAATGTCCCCAGTCGCTTCCGCAAATCCCAATCGAACCGCGTCTGCTTTCCCTTTCCCGGTTTGCTGAAAGGCTTTGATCGTAAATTTCGGATGTCCTTCTTGTACGACGCGCTGAATTTCTTCCCAAGTGTTGTCGCGTGAATGTCCTTCTACAAAAATGACTTCGGTGTGACTTCCAAGTTGGGGTAAACGCTCGATCGCGCCTCGAACATTCCCCGCTTCATTCCGAGCAGGCACAATCACTGAACATGAGTAAGGCTGAGAATTTGCAGCAAATTGCGGTTTCGCGACCACGTAATTAGTTAGACAAAAATGATTCACGATCGGAAGATGCGCCAATCCGCGATTAAATAACGGCGCAATCAGTGGAATGTTTTTAGGAAAAAGAAACCGACGGCTCGATCGGAGAGGCAAATACCCCGTAATCTGTAGCAAATTCAGCACATCATTCATCGAGAGCCAACTTTGTGGTGGTTGAGGACGACGCTGACCAATTTTCTCAGCAAAGTGAAGAAGCGGCTGCCACAAAAAATTGTGAAACGTCAAAATTAATCGCGTTCGAGAATGACAAAAGGGCTGTAAATTTGCCAAAACTTGTTGCACATCACTTAAGTGCCCCAACACCCCAGAAAGCACAATAAAATCGAACTGCGTTTCTGGCAAATCCTCCGGAGTTAGCGTCTCCGCATCCAAACAATAAAACTGTAAATGCGGATATTTCGCCTGTGCTAAATCCACCATCGATCGAGAAAAATCAATCCCAATCCCGATCGCTGGATCGACCGCAGCCAACAACGTTCCTGTCCCACAGCCAATTTCTAAAACGCGGCTACCTTTTGGGATAAGAAATCGATGAAAGCGATCGAGATCCTGATAGTAATATCGATTGCGTTGATTCCAAGCATCTAGATTCACAGCAATTCGATCAAAATACGATCGCACCTGCGCCTTGAACGCATTTTTATAGCTCGATTCCGGTGATTTCGTAACAGAATAGCTCATCCGCATTCGACTCAATGGCTGGTTTTAGCCGCTCCATTTTCTCATATTGATTAATAAACTCTTAACGAGTGATCAAAATTCTACGATTCACCGTATTGTAATCATCAGTTGCTCTCGTTCTCTGGGATAAGTGCGATTCTGTTCACACCGCTATTCCAATAACACCTGTAATCCGTATCCAGTTGCACTTGTCTTCCTAGACTGCAACGATGTAAAAAAGTTTTTGCTACCACGGTGACAAAGATATGGTGCATAAAAGTTACTCAACCACAGTCGGTCTCGCGCTTCTCCTCACGGGTGTTACCGTCGCAGAGGTGCAATTGGTTCGGGCGCAGACTGCTTTCAAACTTCCTGATTCCGTTGCTGAAGGAACCAATGTCCGCATTGATGGCTCCGTCAGTATGGCAGCCATCAACTCGATTCTAGAAAAAAGCTTCGAGCAGCAATTTCCCAAAACTCAAGTGAATGCCGCTTCAAACGGTGTCCCTGCTGGAATCCAAGCGGTTCTCAGTGGACAGGCAGATCTCGCTGCGATCGGTCGTCCTTTAAATGATCAAGAAAAAGCTCAAGGCTTAAAAACGGCTCAAGTCGGACGAGACAAAATTGCGATCGTTGTTAGCGCAAACAATCCGTTCAATCGCAGTTTAACGATCGATCAATTCGCCCGCATTTTCCGAGGTGAAATCACCAACTGGTCACAAGTCGGCGGTCCGAATCTTCCAATCAAATTCGTCGATCGACCCGATAGCAGCGACACCCGCGAAGCCTTCAAGAGCTATCCCGTCTTCAGACAAGCGAAATTCGCCACAGGCGCAAACGCGGTCAAGTTAAACGAAGATACCACTGATGCGGTCGTTTCCAACTTGGGCAACAACGGCATCAGCTACATGACCGCCAGCCAAGCACAAGGATTAAAAGGCGCAAAGATCGTGACGATGCACGGAACACAGCCGACCAATCCTCGTTACCCGTTCTCGCAAGCGCTCTATTACGTCTACAAAGACGAAGCCAATCCAGCGGTTCAGGCTTTCTTAGGGTTAGCCACGACAGCAACGGGACAAAACGCGATCGCCAAATCCGGTGGAGTCCTCGACCCTGTTACCGCCGCGAAACCTGTAACGGCTCAAAAACCCATAGCCGACAGCAAACCTGCTAAACCCGCTACGACAGCCGCAAAAAATAGCACTCCTACGAAAGAGAACGCAGCCCAGCCATCCGGCAGCGGTCAAACCCTCACCGGAGCCAATCCCCAGGGCGGCAACAACAATCCTCAAGGCGGCAGTTCCCAAGCAGGGGGCGGCAATCCTTTAGCCTTCCTGTTCCCTGGAGAGAATTCAGGCGGGGCTGGAACTGCGGTAGATACCGGGACTGGACTTCCGAACTGGCTCTGGTGGCTGTTGCCGATCGGTTCAGGTGCGGCACTGCTTTGGATGCTGGCAGGTGGACGGCGCAATCGTCGTAGAACATCCGTCACGGACGATCGAGGCGCAACTGGAACCTTTAACGCTCCTGGATATTCCGATTCTGACGATCGCAAGTACGGTGGCGCTCCCTATGTCGAAGGCGGGTACGATCCGATTCAAACAAACGGTGATTATTCGGCTGGAGTTGATACTCCCGATACGAACTTAGAGTGGAATACGGAAGGCGATCGATTGGGCAATCTCGACCTCGAACCGAATACAACTGGAAATGTCGATCGCTCTAATCCATTCAGTGGTTTGGGTGGTGCAGCTTTAGTCGGAGGAGTCGCAGCAGGAGCCGCAGGTTGGGCACTGAACCGCGATCGGCGCAGCAAGATCGTGCTCAAATCTCGAAGTTCTCAAGAAGTCGAAGCGTTCTGGGATATTCCCACCGAAGAACGGCAAGAGATGAGACAACAGGGCGGAGAAAAATTAGCCCTCCGACTGTACGATGTCACCGATATTGATTTATCGCAACAACCCGCACACAGCGTTCAACAATTCGACTGTGATGAACTGACCCAACGCCAACGATTACCGATCGCACTTCCCGATCGAGATTATCTCGCAGAAATCGGCTACCTCACTCCCGATAATGAATGGCTGAGTTTGGCGCGATCGACTCATGTTCGCGTTCCCGCTGCCTCTGGAAATTCCTTCTTTGGCAACGTGGCGAAAGCAGGAGGAGCCGCTGTTGCTGGGGGAGCCGTTGCTGCGAGTGGTGCAGTTGATTCCGCGAAGTCGTTCTTGTCAGGCGATCGAGACACTGACGTAGAGCCTGTCAGCAATCCTGCAACTCCAACGACTGAGATCCCTTCTGAGAACTGGTTCCAACGGATTACACATCGTGTCGCTGATACGACGACCGATGCGACCCAATCAGGGGGAGCCGCTGTTACTGGAGGAGCCGCCGCTGCCGCTGGAGCCGCTGGAGCCGCTTGGTCGTTCGTTTCGGGTCAGCGCAATTTAGAGACGAAGGCTCCAACCGAAACCACTTCGTTTACCACAGGCGAAACCGTTTCGTTTACTCCAACCGAGACTACTTCATTTACCACAGGCGAAACCGCTCAAGTGAATTCATTCATGACGGGTGAAACCGTTACGCCTTCGATGCCTACTGAATTGGGTGAAGGTCGCTTAGTCTTGACTCCGCGTAATGCTCGATGGGCGTATGCGACTTGGGATTTACCGCGATCGCTGCGATCCCGTATCGATCGTAATGCAGGCGATAATCTGGTCTTGCGCCTGTACGATGTCACCGATGGCGGCACTCGGTTGCCTTCCCGATACGAGCAGCATGACATTGACGAAATGGCTTTGTCTTGCGATGTCCCGATTCCATTAAGCGATCGTACTTATATCGCTGAAGTCGGTTACGTCGATGCTGAAAATGTTTGGACTCCATTAGCTCGATCGGCTCCCGCCCAAATTCCAGCAAACTAACCCCAACAAAAAAGCGGTGAAGACCTGATGATCCTCACCGCTTTTATTTTCCCGAAATTCCTAACGCGCCCAGTAAATTACCTTCTTCTCAACAAAAATAAAGAAGACGTAGAGCAATACTCCCAGTAACGCCAGAATCAACAGGGCTGCAAATGCCAACGGAACGTTAAAGTCAGCAGTTGCTTGCACAATCAAGAAGCCTAACCCCGCATTCGAGGCAACCGATTCAGAAATTACTGCACCGATGAACGCGAACGAAGCTGCAATCTTGAGTGAGGCAAAAATGTAAGGCAAGGTGTGAGGCCATCCCACCTTTTGAAACGTTTCGATCTGAGTTGCTCCCAGCGCTGTCAGCACATCTTTCATTTCTGGTTCAACCGTATCTAAACCAAGTGCCACATTCACCGCGATCGGGAAAAATGCCAGCAAGAATGCCGTCAAAGTCGCCGGAACCGCATTCGCTCCAAACCAAATCGCTAACAGTGGAACTAATGCTGCTTTCGGAATCGTATTGAATGCAACTAGCAACGGATACAACGTGAGATAAGCAACTTTAGAGTAACCAATGATGAATCCTAGAATGACTCCAACTACGACTGCGATCGCAAATCCCAGCATCGTTGTCCAAAGTGTTCTTAGTGCGTTTACGGTTAATTGCGGCGCAAACGTGATCAACGCATTCAGAATGTTGGTCGGAGCGGGCAAATTAAACGGCGGAATCCTAAAGATAATCACCGCTAATTCCCACACAACAAACAGCAAAACGGTCGCAATAAACGGCAGCACAAATCCAGCCGATTTCGACTTGAGAAATTTTTCCATAGCAATTAGTTGTGATGAATGTGTTGGCGAATGCTGGCGAAATAGTGATTAAACTCGTCGCTGAGTTCCATCTCTAATGTTCTCGGACGCGGTAGCTCGATCTTGACTTTGTAGATAATCGAACTTGGGCGCGGACCCATCACATACACCGTATCGGACAAGAACACGGCTTCGCGCAAATCGTGTGTAATCAGAATTCCGACGCACTTCACCCGCATCCAAAGATTTTGCAGCATTCCCCACATTTCTTCACGAGTAAACGCATCCAGCGCTCCAAATGGTTCATCTAATAGCAAAATTTCTGGACTGTGAATCAGCGATCGACACAACGAAGCCCGCTGCCGCATCCCTCCGGACAACTGCCACGGATACTGTTTCTGAAAATCCTGCAATCGCACTGTGGACAAAATATCCTGTGCCATCCGGATATATTCGCCTTTACGCTGACGGAAATCTTTTTTATACGGCTCCACAATTTCCAGCGGCAGCATCACATTGTCGAGAGTATTGCGCCACGGCAACATAACTGGATTCTGAAACGCGATCCCGGTATTACGAAGCGGTTTTTTGATTGGCGTTCCCCGGTAGCGAATTTCCCCGATCGGAGCCGGATTCAGCCCCGACACCATCCGGAGAATCGAGGTCTTTCCGCAACCTGAAGGACCGACAAACGACACAAACTCGCCAGGATTAATTGACAAACTCACTTCATCGATAATCCGACGCATTGATCCTTCAAACGGATACTCTAGACCCACTTTATCGAACTCTAACAGCGGTGCTCCGTCCTGAAAGTCAGAGTCGATCGACAGCGAATCGACGCGAGGCTGAACCATAGTGTTTTCTGAAAATGTAGGGTGAATAAGCGAACAGGCTAAACGATTCGCCTAGCCTGAATTGATTTTAGGAAAGTGGTTTACGATCGGTCGGAACAGCCCGCTCTTCTTTTGGCGGCAGGAATTTATCGGTAAAGATATCTGCCACTGCTGGAGTCGTCGGCAATCCGAATCCTTCAGCCGTTTGCTTGAGAGTCTGTTCTAGTCGTGCGGGATCGGCTGCTCCCAAACCAAGCTTCTCCACCTCCGGATTCAGCAGCATTCGATCGAGTGCTACCTGCAAACGAACTCTTTCAGCCTCGCGATCCATCAGTTTCGAGTCATCCGATGCCATCACAGCATCCAGCGCGGCTGACGGATCTCTCAACGTATCTTGAAGTCCGCGCATATAGGCTCTGACAAAAGCTCTCACAGTATCAGGATTTTGCTCGACAAAACTAGCTTTCGCCAAAATTGTATTGCCGTAGAATTCCAGCCCATTATCGGTGTAGTAGAAAATGTTGATATCATTCAGCGTTTTGCCGCCTTTGAGCAAACCAGGAAGCGCCGAAGTTGCAAACCCACTAATTGCATCGACTTGTCCTTGCAGCAAGAAGCTTTCTCGCAGTCTCGGTTCCATCGTGGTCCACTCTACTGAGTTCGGATCAATACCAACCTGCTTCGCGAACACGGGGAACAGCTTACGGGGTCCATCTCCCGCAGGCGCACCGAGCTTCCTACCTGTCAAATCTTTCGGAGAGTTGATGCCCTTATCTTTTAAGCTCAAAATTGCAAACGGCGCTTTGTTTTGAGTGATCGCAACAGCAATCACCCGATCGTTGGGATTTTTCTGATTGAACTCCAGCGCGTTGTACATATCGCTGAAGGATAAATCAAATTTTCCAGTTCCCAGCTTGCTGATCGTATCCGCATTTCCGAATCCGCGCTCGTAGGAAACATTCAATCCTTCCTTAGCAAAATAGCCGTTTCTCATTGCTAGAATCAGCGGTGCATCTAAGCTTTGTTTCAGAAATGAAAGCTGCACCCGAACGGCTTTTAGTCCTTGAGGATTTTGAGTATTTGATGCGGGGGTAGAGCCGCCAGCAGGGGTATCACCGCCAGCCGCAGTTGTGGTCGGGGTTTGCTGTTGACAGCCAGCAAATAGCAGAATTGAGACAGCTAAAACAGCTAAATTTGAGAGGCGCTTTGATACTTTCTTCACAATGGTTCTCCAGAAGCAGGAATCGTTGATCTAAAATCGCGATCGACGACAAAAAGGATTTTGTAGGGTTTGCAAGGTAGCCGTTTCAAATCAACTCCGAAACAGTGCATTCGCACCAAGGTACAAGGTTTGACAGTACCAAAAGCTTTGGGTGTCGTCTCGTATACGGAATACAACATCCCAAAGAGCATTATTGTGATGATCTATCACGCTTTCTGTATCTGAAGATACTTGCTTTAACTTTTCTTAAGCGACAAGAAAGCTCCGGTTTCAAAAGGTTCCGACGCGAAGAGATAGAATGCTATCAAACGTAAAAACCAGTGTAAGATTTGCGGAAAGTTGGACTATCCACGTACCTCTGGCGCTACTTGCTTCTTCAGTTGATTTTGGAAGCCTGATTCTAGTGAATTGCAAAGCTGAGTCGCCAAGTTTGTAACTGTATCGATCGCTTTCTACACAATCTTTAATAGTCCGATGATTGTTTGTCAACTCTGCTGAGGATATTGCTTTGATGCTCTCTGCTCGATCGCTGCAACGCTCCCAACTGCTTCACGAACAAACCTACGAAATGCTGCGGACTGCAATTTTGTCAGGAGAACTCGCAGCCGGAAGTCGCTTGATCGAAACGCAGCTTGCGGAGCAACTTCAGGTGAGCCGAACTCCGATTCGAGAAGCTTTACGCCTGCTTCAACGGGATCATCTTGTCACGGTAGATGGTCAAGGAGCGATGCGCGTGGCGATGTTGTCGATCGAGGATGCTGTACAACTTTACGATTGCCGAATTGCTTTAGAGCAGCTATCCATTTCAGCCGCTTGTCGAATGGCAACTCCAGAACAAATCGAGCAAATCGAAGCCACCTTACAGCAAGCAGAACGAGCGATCGCAAATCCTTCTCACTCGCTCACCCCTTACCAACTTTTGCATTTAGATTATCAATTCCACCGACTGTTAGCAGAGAGTTCAAGCAATACTTGGTTAGTACAAATCTTGGATCAGGTGTTTGATAAGATGTCGCTTCTGCGCTTAAGAACGATCGAGCATAATCCCAATGTATTAGAGATTCGTGGCGAACATCGACGCATCTTAGAAGCGGTGCGAAAACGGGATGCGCTGGCAGCAATGCAGGCGATTCAATATCACTTAATTTCGAGTAAAGACCGTGTAGTAGAAGAGATTCAGGCACTTGAACAGCAACTCTCTGAGGAACCTTCAGATTCAGAAACGGTGTAGCGATCGTTCAGAAGTCGCATCTCTCTTCAGAAAGAAAACGTATACCAAATTACAGAACTCCCTAGATTTTCCGCTGTATTAGTTGGGAGTGTTTTTGTATACCGGATACTTTCCTGGTGTGAAGAGGAGTGGAATGGAAGTTACAAGGAAGCGGCTGTTCTTAGCCCCTGCTGCTGCATTGGCGGCAAGTTTTGGATTAGTTTCTGCTGCTGTTGCGGAATCAACAATCGACCCGCAAGCAGGAAGTACCCCGATTGAATCGATCGACACCACGAAGCTCAAAGAAGTTCCGAAAGCAACTGAACCGAGCGTGGCGGATTCATCAGCGATCAAGCCTGCAAACGGAATGCAGCGGGTAATGTCGGTTTCAGAACTGAGCGCATCTGACTCGAAAAAGCCCATCACACCTGGAATGGCTCAAGTCACTTCGGTGTCACAGCTTTCGGATGTTAGACCTACAGATTGGGCATTTCAAGCACTGCAATCTTTAGTGGAGCGCTACGGCTGTATTGCAGGATATCCCGATCGAACTTATCGTGGGAATCGAGCATTAACGCGGTTTGAGTTTGCAGCGGGACTGAATGCGTGTCTCGATCGAGTGAATGAACTGATCGCAGCTTCGACGGCTGATTTGATTAAGAAAGAAGATTTAACTGCACTGCAAAAGTTACAAGAGGAATTCGCCGCCGAATTAGCGACGTTACGCGGACGAGTGGATACTCTAGAAGCAAGAGCAACTACACTCGAAAGACAACAATTCTCAACCACAACAAAATTAACTGGAAATCTTTGGTTTAACCTCACTGGAGCTTTTCCAACCGGAGACATTACGGCTGAACGAAGTCTTGCAGGAGGCGGAAATAGCGCGTTTATCCCACCTGCTCGCGTCGGAGGTGTCCCCACACGAGTCCAGCGACGACAGCCAAATATTACCTTCAGCTATTACACCTTTCTCAACTTAACAACTTCTTTTACCGGAAGAGATCAGCTAGTCACACAGCTAGTCGCCGGAAACGGAAACTCTCCTGCAAACGAGCTTGTCTCCTCTGGCTTCTTCAACTCTTGGGGAACGCCTTTCACCGATCAAACAGGCTTGCCACCAAACTCAGGATTAGCAGTCCGTGAATTGTTCTACTCCTTCCCACTGAATGATTCAGTTCGAGTCGCATTTGGTCCTCGGATCAATTTCTACCGCTACTTTGACCAAAACCGCTTCACCTTCTTCTTAACTGGAGCAGGGAGCTTTAACTCCAGCGGTAGTACTCTCTCGAATGCTGTCGATCGAGGTTCCGGTGCAGTTGTCATCTGGAACATCACCCCGCAATTCCGTTTCACTGCCGCATATTTGGCAGAAAACACCGAATTCCTCAATTCAGCCGCAGGGTTCAACACCTCAAGCAACCCATCACGAGGTCTGTTCCGCAGCACCAATACTATCAGCGCTGAACTTGCCTACTCACCCAGTCCAGCGTTCAACTTCCGGTTCTTGTATACACGAGCAAATCTGTTCCCCACGAACGGCTTCATTGGCGGATCTGCGGGTGAACCTGTGCCCTATGGCTTCTTAGATGACGGATTTGGCGGTCGATTACGTGACTCTCCAGCCGATTCGATCGTAGCGAACTTCGATTGGTTGATCACGCCCCAGTTCGGCATCTTCGGACGCTACTCTTACGGGCGAACTAACATTAATCCGGTCAACCCACTCAGAGCCGAAGGCAGTGTAAAAGTGCAATCGTTCCAGTTCGGTCTTGGCTTCCCGGATTTGGGTAAGAAAGGGGCTTTGGGTGTCGTCTCATTCCTAGTTCCGCACCAATATATCAGCGGTCGTCAATTCCTGCTGTCTGGAAACGGTGACGGTGGAACCCAGTACGAGGTCGAAGCCTCTTACTTTTATCCATTGAATCGAAATATCGCGATCGTGCCCGCAGTCTACGCAATTTTCAACGCGAACAATTTCGATAGCAATCCAACCGTTTTCGTCGGCAACATCCGGACGCAGTTCAGTTTCTAATTTCCGTGATCACTCTATCCCCTTCCCTCTCTGGCACTGAGTCAGGGAGGGACTTCTTTCTCTAGACAGTCCACGATCGTAGAAATCGATTCGTATACTAAAGAGTCCGTTTAGAGAATTAAGTGATGCCACTCCGATCGCCCGCTGTGTTCCGTGCCTTACGATCGCGCAATTATCGCCTATTTTTTGCAGGTCAAGGCTTATCATTAATCGGAACTTGGATGACTCAGACAGCGGTGATCTGGCTGGTTTATCATCTGACGGATTCTGCTTTGATGCTCGGTGTCGTTGGCTTTGCTCAACAGATTCCAAACTTTTTTCTCAGTCCCTTTGCAGGAGTGTTAGTCGATCGTTGGAATCGCCGCAATACGCTGATTGTGACTCAAGCTCTATCGATGTTGCAATCATTAGCTCTAACGGTTCTAGCGCTCACTGGAACGATCGATGTTTGGCAAATTATTGCACTCAGCGTCTTTCAAGGCTGTGTGAATGCAGTCGATATGCCAACTCGTCAATCCTTTGTAATCGAATTGGTTGAAAAGCGCGAAGATTTGGGAAACGCGATCGCGCTAAATTCTTCAATTTTCAACAGTGCCCGATTAGTTGGACCTGCGATCGCGGGATTGCTCGTAGCAGCAGTAGGAACAACCGCTTGTTTTGCGATCGACACAGTGAGTTACATTGCCGTGATTCTTGGCTTGTTAGCAATGCGACTTAAACCCAGAGTGATCACCTTAAAATCAGCCAATTCAGGAGTATTTGAGCAGTTACGAGAAGGGTTCGCCTACTCATTCGGATTCCCACCGATTCGCGCAATTTTATTGCTCATTGGCTTAGTGAGCTTCGCTGGAATGCCTTACACAGTCTTGGCTCCAATCTTCGCTACACAGTATCTAGGCGGTGGAGCCGAAACCCTTGGATTTTTAATGGCGGCTTCTGGATTAGGGGCGCTTTGTTCTGCACTGTATCTAGGCTCGCGTCGAAGTGTGCTCGGACTTGGGAAAATTATGGCGATCGCACCTGCTGGATTTGGAACTGCAATCATTGTATTTTCACAATCTAGAATGCTCTGGTTATCAGTCATTGCACTATTTTTCGCAGGCGCAAGTTTAATATTGCAATCGACTTCAGGAAATACTATTTTGCAAACGATCGTCGATGAAGATAAGCGCGGTCGTGTGATGAGCTTGTACGCGCTTGCCTTTACTAGCATGGTGACGTTTGGCAATCTAATCGCAGGGAGTTTAGCGAATCAAATTGGTGCGCCAAACACCTTAGTCATCGGTGGAATGATCTGCATTGCTGGATCACTCTCCTTCGGTCAACAATTACCCGCACTCCGTCAGCTAGTCATTCCAATTTACGCCCGACTTGGCATCCTTCAATCTCCTCATCCTTATCAGCCTCATCCCTAGCGGAGATGCACGTGACACTGTAGCTGCAAATCGAGCCAAAACCCATGCAGTTACACCTTCTCAAACACGGCGACTGGGGCGGCATTATCGCAATGGCGATCGGGCTTGGCTCATTGCAAGTTGTTCTCGAAGAAGGCAGTCGCAAAGACTGGTTTAGCTCAGATTTAATTGCCCAACTCTCGATTCTTGCGTGGTTTTTCTGTCGATCTTTTTTACGATCGAACTCACCCAAAAATGCCCTTTTATTAAAGTAGCCAAAATCTATCTGAAATACTGCTTAGGTTGCTTACAGTTTGCATTGCTGATTTTTCTCCGCATTTCAAAGATTTCACTCTATTTTCTCCAAATTTAAAGTGAGCTTTATTTTGACCGTTGGGAAAAATAGACCTAGAACATTCTTGGGCAAGTCATAAAAGCCTGAATCTAGGGAAATTGGGCATGTTAGTTGATGATTCTTCAACCGATTCTCCGAGCGGTTTGCTTGGCATTCGTAGCCGGATGCACTTTAGCGGACGGTTAGATGTCTTCACCAGCGGACAGCAGTGGAGCTTATACCTCTATATGGGTCGGCTTATCTGGGCAACAGGTGGACCGCATCCCCGTCGCCGTTGGCATCGTTATATTACTCAGCACTGTCCTCAACTGAGTCCGGGAGCGATTGCCTTTGGCAACAGCGAAGCTACCGCGCTTCCCTCCACAGATACGCCTTGTCAGGACTATCAAACTCTCAATACTTTAGTTAAACGCCAGCAAGTCAGTCCAGAGCAAGCGGTTGCAGTCATTCGCAGCACCGTGGTCGATGTCCTATTCGACATTATTCAACAAGAAGAAACTCGACCTGTTACGTTCAAATCCGATGCCGAGGATATGTTAGAGGCATCTCTAGCATTGCTCAACGCAGAGCAGCTTCTCGGCGAAGTTCAACAACAGTGGAATACTTGGCGATCGCTGGGTCTTGCCGATCATTCTCCCAATCTCGCACCTGTCCTGCGTCATCCCGAACAACTTCAAGAACACGCCCCAGAAAAAGTCTACAAAATGTTGGTTTCGCTGGTAGACGGTCGAAGAACGCTACGAGATTTGGCGATGCTGATGAAGCAAGACTTACTCCAACTAACCCGCGTTCTCGTTCCCCTCTACCGAAAAGGACTGGTCGCTCTCACCAAAATTCCTGATCTCGCTCCTTCAGGAGTCCGCCCCGATGCTGTCCCTGCTTCGAGCAATTCTGGCATTCCGACTTCTGAAACAACTCGCTCAGGCATTGTGTCCTCGCCTCCAATCACAGGTTCAAACACTGCGCCTCTTATTGCCTGCATTGATGACAGTCTGCGCGAATGTCAAATCATGGAACGCATCCTCACCGAGGCAGGCTATCAGTTCGTTGGCATTCAAGACTCGATTCAGGCATTGCCAACGTTGCTAGAGAAAAAACCCGGATTAATTTTTCTTGACCTCGTGATGCCGATCGCGAATGGATACGAAATCTGCGCTCAAATTCGACGGGTCTCTGCCTTCAAAGATGTCCCGATCGTTATTTTGACCAGCAACGACGGAATCATAGATCGAGTTCGGGCAAAATTTGTCGGATCTTCGGGATTCCTCGCTAAACCAGTCGATGCCGATCGTGTATTAGCTGTCGCCCGAAAAGTGCTGCCTATTCACGATTGAACGATGATCCCTTCTCACTCTCAACTCGGAGAAACGTATGAAAACGGTTTTGGTAGTCGAAGATAGTATGACCGAAATGCAATTGCTCACGAGCTATTTGCAGAAAGCAGGATTAACCGTTGTGAGTGCTCAAAGTGGCGAAGAAGCACAAACCAAACTCATGACTCAAAAGCCTGATTTGATTGTGCTCGACGTGATTTTGCCCGGTCAAAGTGGATTTGAACTCTGCCGCGAACTCAAAGCCGACCCAAAAACTAGCCAAATCCCAGTCGTCATCTGCTCTACCAAAGATACAGATGTGGACATGATGTGGGGCAATTTACTCGGCGCAAACGCTTACCTCCCCAAACCCGTTGATCCCACCGCCCTCCTCAGCACGATCCGTCAACTCATGGTGGTTTAACGATGATGGATCTTGCTGAGTTCGCGACATCGCCCCAGTCCACTGCTTCGATTACCAGTTTGGAATCTCTGCTGAGTCCGCCTGCTGCGATCGAGCCGATCCAGAAATTTCTGCGGTTTCGGCTCGATGCGGCTCAGACGATGCTCTTAGCAGTCGAAGACATTGCCGCTGTGCAGACGATCCCCATTTCCGACATTCTACCTGTGCCTCAAATGAGTCCTTATGTCTTAGGAATGTCGAACTGGCGCGGAGAAGCGCTTTGGCTCGTTGACTTATTTCAGCAACTTGGCTTGAAAGCCAACACGACCTGGAGTGGAACGACTGCTGAAAGACTCGTGACGGTGAGCGCGATCGTTATTCAGTCCGGTCGGAAATCTCTCGGTTTAGTTGTTCCAGAAATTGACGAGATCGAAGAACACAATCCAGACAGCTTGCTAAAACCATCACCCGATCTGTTTCCTCAGTCGATTTCCACATTTATCAAAGGCTATTTTAAGCACGATCGCAGCGTTGTTTTAGATACGACTGCTGTGATTCAAGATCCAGATTTACAAATTCACCAATTTAATTCCTTTTAATCTTGTCCAGCCTCCAGGAGAAAGCCCATGTCCGCGTCGCGTCGTACTGAACCCACTCTCGATATGTCCTCTATGTTTTCTGCTGAACCCACGCTTGAAGAATTCACTGCTTTTCTCTCGGAAACTCCCGTTGAAACAAACGGCAACGATTCTACGATCGACTTTCAAGAGCCGATCGATTACACAAACGGCACAAATCGAGCAGAACCAGAGGACACCGGGCGAGAGATCCAGCAAGTCGTTACGGCTTTAACTGGATTGAAATCAGAACTCAAACGTGCCGGGCTTCTGGACAAGCCAAACGTTCAAAATCTTTTTCGTCAAGTAGCTGAATTTGCCGCCAATCAGCCGAAAAAATCAAATCAGCAAGGTGCATCTAGAGAACTCCGCTATCAGCGCAAGCAACTCAGCGCGATCGCGGCTCAAATGCGTCAGATGTCCGATCTAGATGCCTTGCTGAAAGTCTTTGTGAAAGTCGCCCGTGAAACGCTACAAGTCGATCGAGCAATCATTTACCGATTCGGATCACAAGATACAGGCGCGATCGTTGCTGAATCGATCCAACGTGGTTGGACACCTGCGCTTGGTGAATCTCCTGCATTGACTTGCTTCTGTTTCGATCAACCGGAAGACTATGTGAAGCATCAAGTTGTGGTCATTGAAGATGTTAACCGCGTCGATTTGATGCCGTACCAACACCAGCTACTTGAACAATTGCAAGTAAAAGCGAGTCTGAGCTTACCGATTCGTGTTTCTGGGCAAGCTTGGGGCTTACTTGTCGTTCATCAATGTTCGCGCACTAGACTTTGGCAAGAAGTTGAAATCAATCTTCTGCATCAACTGTGTCTGGAGTTAACGATCAATCTACAGCAATCGGAATTCTCGACTAAGCTATCTCAGCAAGATGAAGCAGAACGGGCGATTTTCAAGGTGATCGATCGCATTCGTCGATCGCTTGATCTTGATACGGTGTTCCGCACAACGACGCAGGAAATTCGACAGTTATTGAGAGCTGATCGAGTTGCAATCTACCGCTTTGAAGAAGATTGGAGTGGCGAATTTGTTTCAGAATCGACAGCACAAGGCTGGAGTTCACTACTTCAGGAGCAAATCGATAATCCGATTCTGAAGCAAAACATCAGTGAGTGTAGTGCTAAGACACTGGGTAATGGTGCTGCACGTCTCACTGATACCCATCTCCAGCAAACTCAAGGAGGCAAACTCGCGAAAGGAACCGCATTTCGAGCCGTCAGCGATATCTATGAAGTAGGCTTCTCGCCCTGCTATGTTGAAATGCTGGAACGCTATCAAGCGAGAGCCTATGTGATTGTTCCAATTCTGCGAAATCAGAAACTTTGGGGACTCTTAGCTGCCTATCAAAACTCAGGCGCTCGTCATTGGCAAGATGCAGAAATCTCACTGATGACGCGACTTGGAACGCAGTTAGGTGTTGCAATTCAACAAGCAGAGAACTTGCACCAATTGAAATCGCAAACTGAACAACTCTCGAAAGTCGCTGAACGTGAACGAGCAGCAGCACGAGTCGTTGAAAAGATCCGGACTTCGCTCGATATCAATACGATCTTCAAAACCGCGACTCAAGAAGTTCGGCAGTTTTTGAACACCGATCGCGTTGGAGTCTACCGATTCAATTCCGATTGGAGCGGTGAATTTGTTGCAGAGTCAGTTACACCGGGCTGGATTTCGCTGATGGAAGAGCAGATGCAAAATGCGACCTTCAAAGAAAACGCCAGCGATTGTGACATCAAAACGATCGGGAAAGCACAATCGATCGACACCTACCTCCAGCAAACTCAAGGAGGCGCATACGCGAGAGGCACAAACTTCAGAGCCGTTTCAGATGTCTACAAAGCTGGATTCTCGCCTTGTTACTTAGGAGTCCTGGAACGCTATCAAGCCAAAGCTTACGTCATTGTTCCAATTATGCAGGGCGAAAAGCTTTGGGGACTGTTGGCAGCGTACCAAAATTCAGGTGTTCGCCACTGGGAAGAGTCTGAAATTGCATTGATGATTCAAATTGGAACTCAACTTGGAGTTGCCATTCAACAGGCAGAGTACTTAAAACAAGTCGAAACTCAGACCGAACAATTAGCAAAGTCAGCCGCACGAGAGCGCAACTTTATTCGTGTGATCGACCAGGTAAACAAGTCTGTGTTAGACAAAATTCGCCAATTTGATGACATTGAAACGATTTTTGGACAAACCGCTCAACAGATTCGGCAATTTTTACAAGTTGATCGCATTGCCATCTATCGCTTTAACAAAGATTGGGGAGGTGCTTTTGTCTCCGAATCGGTTGCACCAGGATGGTCGCGTCTCGTTGGACCAGATATTCACACCGCTTGGAATGACACACACTTGCAAGAAACCCAAGGGGGACGCTATCGCAACAACGAAAGTTTCGCTGTAAGTGACATCTACAAAGCGGGACATCTGCCATGCCACATTGAGATCTTGGAGCAGTTCCAAGCCAAGGCATATATGATTGTGCCGATCTTCTCAGGACAAAAGCTTTGGGGATTGATGGGAGCTTATCAGAATAGCGCTCCACGTCACTGGGAAGAGTCTGAAGTGAACTTGCTGGCTCAACTTGGTGCACAGTTGGGAGTTGCAATTCAACAATCCGAGTATGTGTCACAAATTCAGCGACAAGCAGAGCGGGAGAAGATTCTGGCGAAAGTGAGCGATCGTATTCGTCAATCGATCGACATTGTGCGCCAATCTTCGGATATCAGCACGATTTTCCAAGTAACAACCCAAGACATTCGCCAACTTTTGAAAGTCGATCGTGCTGCTATCTATCGCTTTAATCCAGATTGGAGTGGCGATTTTATTTACGAATCGGTCACAAACGGTTGGGGTAAGCTTGTCGGAACCGAAATCGGGACGAATGTAAAGGATACCTATCTGCGAGAAACTCAAGGGGGACGCTATCGCAACCGGGAAAGTTTAGCGATCGATGATATCTACAACGCTGGACATGATCCCTGTCACGTTGAGCTTTTGGAGAAGTTTGAAGCGAGAGCGTATGTTCTTGTTCCAGTCTTCCGAAATCAAGAGCTTTGGGGAATTCTCGCGGTGTATCAGAACGGCGGAACGCGGCACTGGGAAGAAGCTGACGTGATTTTGCTGAATCAGATTGCAGGACAGCTTGGAGTCGCACTTGAGCAAGTAGATTCGCTGGAAAAACTTAGAATGCAGTCTGAACAGTTGACGCAAGCAGCTCAGCGTGAAAAAACCGCAAAAGAGCAACTGCAAATGCAAGTGATTCAATTGCTAGGCGCGATTAAACCTGTATTCTCAGGAGACTTAACGGTTCGAGTTCCAGTGGTTGAAAATGAAGTGGGCACGATCGCGGATGCTTACAACAACACGATTCAAAGTTTGAGAAAAATCGTAACTCAGGTGCAAACTACAGCATCGAAAGTGTCTAATACTTCTCGGAGTAGCAGTGGTGCGATTACAAAACTGACTCAGCAGGCAGAAGAACAGCTACAAGAAGTCACTCGTGCCTTGGATCAGCTTCAAGCAATGGTGAGTTCGACTCAAGCAGTAGCGGCAAATGCTCGACAGGTAGAAACCGCACTACAACAAGCGAATCAAATGGTTCGATCGGGAGATGCTGCGATGAACCGTACCGTTGATGGAATTCTCGCAATTCGGGAAACGGTGGCGGAAACCAGTAAGAAGATCAAACGCTTGAGTGAATCGTCTCAAAAGATCTCGAAAGTTGTGAGCTTGATTAGCAGTTTCACGACTCAGACTCAATTGCTGGCGTTGAATGCTTCGATCGAGGCAACTCGCGCTGGAGAGTACGGACGCGGATTCACCGTGGTTGCAGATGAAGTGCGATCGCTGGCACGACAATCCGCAGATGCAACTCGTGAAATTGAAAAGCTGGCACAAGAAATTCAATCCGAAACGAGCGCGGTTGCGACTGCAATGGATACGGGAATTCAACAGGTTGTGAGTGGAACGGGATTAGTGAGTGAAACTCGTCAGCAATTGACTGAGATTATGACTGCTACAGCACAAATTAGTCAGTTAGTTCATGGCATTACTCAGGCAACCTTGGCACAAACTCAACAATCCAAGTTAGTGACTCAATCGATGACTGATGTGGCAGCACTGGCAAACAAAAACTCGGCTCAGTCCAGTCAAATTTCGTCATCGTTCCAGGAATTGCTGACTACCGCACAACAACTGCAAACCAGTGTCGGACAGTTCAAAGTGAGTTAGGGAATTCGGGGTTAGGTTCTGATTTAGTGCCTAACCCCGATCGCATCTTTCGCCCAAATCTAGCCCTCTGATTTCTCTATGGTTTCTGACCCTAAACTCCGTGAGCAAACTTACTCGTACTTTTTGACGGAAGCACAAGATTTACTCCAATCGATCGAGCAAAATCTATTCTCGCTGCGTCAAGATCGATCGGCTGCAAAAGTCCACGAATTGATGCGATCGGCTCATACTCTTAAAGGAGCCGCCGCCAGCGTCGGATTTGACAGCATGAAGTCGATCTCACATTCATTTGAGGATGTGTTCAAAGCACTGTACAAGCCTGAAGTTGAATTAGATTCAGAGCTTGAAGCATTGCTGTATGAAGGATACGACTGTTTACGAATGCCATTGACCACTGCGATCGCGGGTGTGGCTTGCCAAGATACAGAGCTATTAAATCGGGCTGAAGCGATTTTTTCTAAGATTCGCAATAAGCTTGGTAAGCATTTTGATGCAAATGCAGCATTGCCAACATCAGCAGAATTAGGATTCGACATTGTTCAATCGCTGTTTGAAACCGGAGTACGAGAGCGACTTGAACAGTTAGCGATCGCGATTTCAGAGGGCAATCCAACAACGATCGCTCAAACGCTAAAAACACAGGCAGAAGTTTTTTCAGGATTGGCAGAGTCGCTGAATTTAAAGGGATTTGGTGCGATCGCTGAAACAACAAAGACTGCTCTCAAACGCAATCCGGATCAAGTCATCGAAATTGCTCAAGCAGCACTCGCAGATTTTCGACAGGGACAAATCGCAGTCCTGAAAGGCGATCGAGTTTTAGGCGGTGAAGTTTCAGTCACTCTCAAACAACTGGTAGGAGCGCAGAAATCGAATCGGGCTGACTCTCAAAGAACGCAGCGTACTTGGGCAAGATTGAAGCAATTCTTTCGACGTTCGGCAAGCTCTTCTAATCCTCCAGCGATCGAACCGTTGCCGATCAAATCTGAACCTGTTTCGCCTGCTCTAGTGACAAGCGATCCATTCGTGATTGATCCTGAGCTTGAAGCATTAGCAAGTCAGTTTGAAGAATTAGAACAATCTTCAACAGATGACGGGTTTGAACTTTGGGATACTTCATCATCTGAGCTATCCAGTCCTGCACTTCGATCAATCGAAGTTCAACCGATCGAGGCTCAACCCCTTGAACCGCTGCAACCCATTTCTCAAAAGCCGACTGTTCAAGACACCGTTCGGGTTAATTTAGCCCATTTGGAATCGCTGAACTTTATCACGAGTGAGTTGCTCATTCATCAGAACCAGCAATCGCTACAAGATGAGCGACTTCAGGTGATGTTAACGGAATTGCTCGATCGATTAAACCATCATCAACACGTTCTCGCACAGTTACACGATTGGGCATTTATCGCACCGGAACGTTTATCTAAGGATGCTCAATATCTGACAGGCAGCGATATCAAGCAGCGATTCGACTCGTTAGAACTCGATCGATACAATGAGCTTCACTTACTGGTACAAACTGCATTAACGGAAGCCGAACAGCTTGAAACTTCAGCAGAAGCGATCGGGTTTTTAGCCCGCGAGTCTCGATTGGTGCGGAGTAAGCAGGGACGGCTATTAACTAATCTGCGAGATGATCTGATTACAGTTCGGATGTTGCCGATCGGAACAATCCTCAATCGATTCCCCGCAGTGATTCAGCAACTGAGCGAAACACATGGTAAAACCGTCAAATTGAAGCTCGTTGGAACTCAAGTGATGGTAGATAAAGCACTTGCTGAGAGGCTTTATGATCCATTGCTGCATCTAGTTCGGAATGCGTTTGATCATGGTATTGAATCAGATGCCGATCGACAAAGACAAGGAAAGCCGATCGGTGAAATTGAAATTCGGGCTTATCAACAAGGAAATCGTACCTTTATTGAAGTCAGCGACGATGGACGCGGTTTGAACTTACAAACCATTTGTCAGCGTGGATTTGAACAACAGCGATTGACTTCTAATCAAGTCGATCAATTTACCGAAGCTGAATTGCTGAATTTGCTCTTTGAGCCTGGGTTCTCGACAGCTCAAAGTATTACCGATTTATCAGGGCGAGGCGTTGGACTGGATGTAGTGCGATCGCAAATTCGATCAATGCAAGGGAACGTGACTGTGACCTCAGTTCCAAGCCAAGGCACAACGTTCTCGATGCAGTTACCACTTACGTTGATTAGTGCCAGATTGTTAGTCTGTCAAGCAGGAAACGCAATCTACGGCATGATTTCTGAGGAGGTTGCTCGAATTGTTTCACCCGATGCAGTAGAAACCGAGCAGTTTGGTAATCAGCGGGTTCTTCGTTGGCAGCATGAAGGAGAAGAGCATACAGTTCCAATTCATTCTCTTTCTCGTGCAATCGCTTATACGAATTGGCTGGCGGGAATGCAATTAGCCATCTACCCATCCGAAGAGTTTGGCGCGGTTCCGACGTTGACTTCATCGATTTTGGTGTTCAAACATCAGACTGGATGGGTTGGAATCGAGGTCGATCGCGTTTTGGGTGAACAGGAACTCGTATTGCGACCTGTAGGAAGCGCGATCGCATCACCGAGTTACGTTTATGGCTGTAGTGTTTTGGGAGATGGTCGATCGTTATTGGCGATCGATGCCTTGGGACTCATTGAGCAAAATCATACAAAGCCTAGTTCTGTGGCGACTCCAATTGAGCCAACAATCGTTCAACGAACCCGATCCGTTTTAGTGGTTGATGATTCGATGACCGTTCGGCAAGTTGTTTCAGCCGCGTTAGATAGTGCAGGCTATCACGTGATTCAAGCCAAAGATGGATTGGATGCGATCGAGCAATTACAGCGCCATCCTGAAGTAGAAATGATTACTTGCGATGTTGAAATGCCGCGCTTGAATGGTTTCGAGTTTTTGATGCAGTATCAGCAGGAAGCTCAACTGACTCAAGTGCCAGTCATTATGTTGACTTCTCGCACGAATGAGAAGCATCAACAATTAGCGAAACAATTAGGGGCAGCGGCATATATGACCAAGCCGTTTGATCAGAGTGAGTTAATTCAGGTCGTCGATCAGTTGATCAAAGGAAAGGTGGCGCGATGAGTCAAGTCATGAATCGGTCTCAGGCTGCAACAGTTCGATTGATTGTCTTTGTGATCGCAGGCTATCGATTGGGGCTTCCAGTCGATCAAATTCTGCGGGTCGTGAATTGCCCGGAAGAGTTGAAGGCGCAAACTTCAGAGCGGCTTGAATTGCTACCCTTGGGACAGCATACGATTTCGGTGTTGAATTTGCGATCGCAGCTTAGTCTCAATCAAGCGCGGACGACACCCGAAAATGATTTTTTAGTCGTTGCAAAACTAGGCACAGACCTTTGTGCGATTCGAGTCGATGCGCCGCCGGATTTGATCGAAGTTGAGGCGGCAACGATTCGACAATTACCTGCACCGTATCGCCAAGGTCATCCTCTAAGTATTGCGAGTCAAGTCGTCGTACTGCCACAAGGGAAAGCAACACTAGCAATTTTCCTGCTGGACTTAAAGCGAGTTTTGACGATGTTAGAAGCCGCTTAGGCGCGATATTTCCAGCACCGTTCCAGACCATCAACTAAGATTTGACGCGGGATGGTGGCTTGACGCATGACGCTCCAGAGTTGGATGAATGCGATCGGGCTATTGATCTGAACGGTTAGCGGTTGATAGGCGGTACAAGAGCAGGAAATATCGAGTTCGCAGAGTCGGCGGTAGACTTGCCAGCGATGGTCGCCTTCGATCGTGTAATGGATAGGTGAGGAATCTGAAATCATGTTGATTGTTCTAAGAAAGGGATGATCGGGCTAAAGCAGCAAAGTTGAGAATTCGTCTGGATGTTCTTCGAGATCTGAAGGGTCGGATTCGGCTTGTTTTACCCAATTGATGATCGTGTTGTGACTGATTCCAGTTGTGCGCTCGATCGCTCTAAATCCGACACCATCTCGATACATTTTTAGGCAGATTCGTTTGGCATCCTCGGAGTAGCCTCTGACTGAACGAGCCTCGACGAATTGGCGACCACAAGCTTTACAGCGGTAGTTTTGCTTACCTCGGCAATGACCGTTTCGATTGATATCAGCAGAACCACAGTTGGGACATTTCATTAGTTTATGAAGCAAGACAGTTTTTGCACGCCTAATCAGTAAGATTGAGATTTTTATGAATAAAGCAAGGTTATTCTCAGTTAGCTTGGGCAAGAAAAACTCAATTTATAAGCCTTGTTTTGCAATTTCAGATGAACAGTCTTCACACTTATTCATCTGCTTATTCGCTTGAAGACGGTAGAGAATTTAGAAAATTATTATTCGATGAGAAACCAATCATTGTTGAAACTGCTTCTCAATAAGAAAGAATAGATTAATTGAGAAATCTTGTCAAGAGAATTGAAACGAGATTCGATCTGTTTTGTCAAAAGGTATAGAAGAAATATTACGCACGAGTCTCTGATTCTCATTGGTGAGTGTCGATCGCTCACGCACGAGTCTTTGATCCTCATTAATAAGTCTTGAATACTCATGCACGAGTCTTTGATCCTCATTAATAAGTCTTGAATACTCATGCACGAGTCTTGATTACTCGTTTACGAGTCTTGAATACCCATGCACGAGTCTTTCAATGTCTCTGATGAGTCTTGGTCACTCGTGAACGAGTCTTTGATTCTCATCGGTGAGTCTTGATCACTCGTTCATGAGTCTTTGATCCTTATCAACGAGTCTTGAATACTTGCCGCCATATAACAACATCCCCTCTGCACGACAGAATTGCACAGAGGGGATGTTTTGGAATTCACGATCGCACTATCGCGCAATCTTCACTGGAGTCCGGTTCGCTCTGACATCGAATTCGGCTTTCTGAATTAATGAATGACCTGTCATCTCTTCAGGGATTGGGAGCTTCAGAATCTCTAAAATCGTCGGAGCGACATCTGCCAATCGTCCATCCTCTCTCAGAGAGACCTCGGTTCCATGTCCTGGAATCTTCAGCCCTTCGCCTTCTACGAGAATGAATGGAACTGGATTCGTGGTGTGTGCTGTCCAAGGATTGTGGTTTTCGTCCCACATTTGTTCAGCGTTTCCATGATCGGCAGTAATCAGTGCGGTTCCACCTGCTCGGTTAATCGCTTCTAGCAAGCGTCCCAAACATCGATCGACGGTTTCCAATGCCTCGATCGTGGCTTCAATTTGTCCGGTATGCCCAACCATGTCGGGGTTTGCATAGTTGAGGATGATCATTGAGTAGATGCGCTTCTCGATTGCCGCGATCGCACCTTCGGTCACTTTTTCCGCTGACATGGCAGGCTTCTTATCGTAAGTCAGCACCATTGGACTCGGTACTAATTCGCGATCTTCTCCGGGGAAAGGCTCTTCTAAACCGCCGTTGAAGAAGTAAGTGACGTGAGCATACTTTTCGGTTTCAGCCGTCCGCAGTTGGCGCAATCCATGACGGGAAACGACTTCTCCAAGGATGTTGCTGAGGTTTTGTGGCTCAAAGGCAACTTTGACGGAAAGCGTGGGATCGTACTGAGTAAAGGTGACAAATGAAAGCGGCGTGATTAACGATCGTTCAAATCCGTCGAAGTTGGGATCAACCAGGGCTTGAGTCAGTTGTCGCGCTCGATCGGGTCGGAAGTTGAAGAAAATCACACCGTCTCCAGACTCAATCGCTCCCGGTGCAATCCGAACGGGTTCGATGAATTCGTCCGTGATCCCTGCTGCATAGGAAGTTTTCAGCACCTCGATCGCGCTTTGTCCTGTGCCTTCTCCGGTCGCGGACATGGCTTTGTATGCTTTTTCAACGCGATCCCAACGTCGATCGCGATCCATCGCGTAATAGCGACCGCTCACCGTTACGATTCGTCCAATTCCCAGACGATCGATTTCAAGCTGTAATTTCTGAAGTTCCTCAACTCCCGACATGGGTGTAGTATCGCGTCCATCGGTAATCGCATGAATACAGACTTGTTCAATTCCTTGTGATTTCGCGAGTTCGAGCAATCCAACGAGGTGCGAAATGTGAGCATGAACGCCCCCATCCGAACACAAACCGATCAGATGCAGCTTTGATCCCCGCGATCGTACTGCTTCGCAAACTTCAACCAACTTAGGATTCTTGAGCAGGCTTTTATCTTCTACAGCGTCGGAAATTCGCACCAACTCTTGAGGAACGACGCGCCCTGCACCAAGATTAAGGTGTCCGACTTCTGAGTTGCCCATTTGACCATCTGGCAATCCCACATCCTTACCCGATGTGCGAATCAGCGTGTGAGGATACGCTGCCCATAAACTATTCATCACAGGCGTGTGGGCTTGTGCGATCGCGTTACCGTCGCGATCCTCTCGATACCCCCAGCCGTCTAGAATAACAAGCACCACAGGAGAAACAGGCGGTTGCCCCATATTGTTCTGCCCTTTCACTGAAATATTCTCCGCAAATCATACCATTGCTATCGCGACCATTCACTTTTTCCTACGCATGAAATCCTGAACTGATTGTTTTATTAATGATCTCTTAAGACTCACATCAGATCTGCAAATCACAGTAGGAAATTCCTCTCAACAATAAATGGTTTGCCATTAGTCTAAATACTCATAGCAAACCATTTATACCCTGTTCTTCTGTTTTGAATAGTAGCGGCTTTCAACAGAAATTACGCGCTTTTTTGAGCTTTCTTTCCCTTTTCTTTGGCTTTTTGTTTGGCGCGTTTTTCTGCGACTTTTGCAGCTTGTTCTGCCTCGATCGCTGCGAGTTTAGCTTTTTCTTTCTCCTCGGCAGTTTTCTCTAGATAATAGTGGTAATCGCCCCGATACAAGCGGAGTTCACCGTCTCGAATCTCGACAATTTTGTTTGCTGTTTGTGAGATGAAATATCGATCGTGCGATACAATCACGACGCTGCCATCGTAATTTTGAATCGCTTCTTCCAACATTTCTTTGGCGGGAATATCTAAGTGATTGGTCGGCTCATCCAGAATCAGTAAATTGGCGGGTTTCAGGAGCATTTTTGCTAATGCTAGTCTGGCTTTCTCGCCACCGCTGAGGGATTCTACTTTCTTGAAAACGGTATCACCGCTAAACAAGAATCGCCCTAAATGTGTCCGAACTTCTTCGTTTTTCCAGTCCGGAACCTCGTCGTGAATTGTATCAGCGACCGTTTTATCTAGATCTAGTGCTTCTGCTTGATTCTGCTCGAAGTAGCTCGGAATGACGTTATGATCCCCTAACTTAATCGTGCCTTCAACGGGTTGTTCGCTTCCGGTCATTAAGTGGAGTAAGGTCGATTTTCCAGCCCCATTCGGTCCTAAAATTGCAACGTGATCCCCACGTTCAATCAGCAATTCTGCGCCTAAGAACAGAATCTTGTCGCCATACATGTGCGTGAGGTCTTCGATAATCACAACCTCGCGACCGCTTCTGGGCGCAGGTGGAAATCGGAAGTGAAGCGTTCTAACATCCGAATCGGGAGCTTCGATCCGTTCAACCTTATCTAACTGTTTCTCTCGGCTCTTGGCTTGAGTACTTCGAGTGGCACTAGCGCGGAATCGATCGACGAATGCCTGCTGCTTTTCGAGTTCCTTTTGTTGCCGCTCAAACGCACTCATCTGCGCGTCCCGCTGTTCTTGTTTCTGCTGCAAGTAGGCGGAATAGTTGCCCAAATACGTGGTCGATACGCCGCGCTCGGTTTCAACGATTTGGGTACAGAGTCGATCGAGGAATTCACGATCGTGCGACACGATGACCATTGGAGTAGACAATTCTTTCAAGTAATTCTCCAACCACTCGATCGTTTCCAAGTCTAAATGGTTCGTCGGTTCGTCTAGCAGCAAGAGATCTGGGGATTGGAGGAGGATTTTACCTAAACTCATTCGCATCTGCCAGCCGCCACTGAACGCGCTGACTAATCGATCGCCATCATCCGAATCGAATCCCATCTCTGGCAAAATCTTCTCGATCCGCGTTTCCAGTCCATACCCGTCCATTGCCTCGAATCGTCGCTGCAACTTGTCCATCTTGTTCAGCAACTTATCGAGTTCTTCCGGTGTTGCGGTTTCCATCGCCCGATGAACCTCAGACAGCGCTTCATGCACTTCGTTGGCTTCCTTAAACGCTCGCCAAAATTCCTCTCGAACCGTCCGAGTCGGGTCAACTTCAAATTCTTGCGTCAAATAAGCGATGTGCAAACTGCTTGGACGAATGACTTCGCCATCCGTCGGCTCGATTTCGCCTGCAATAATTTTCAACTGCGTGGACTTGCCTGCACCGTTGACACCAACCAAGCCGATTCGATCGCCGGGTTTGACTTCCCAGTTCACATCTTTCAGAACTTCGCCAGTCGAATAGATTTTGCTGACGTGTTCAAGTCGCAACATATAAAACTCCAAGGGTTAGGAATGCAGGCAAGTTTTAAAATCTTAACAAAACCTGTCATTTTCGGAGGTTTAAGTTAACAACTGCTTTGGCAAAGTAAAAGATCCGTCAGAATTTGGCGGAAAATCGATGATTTGCACGATCGCGTCCGCATTTAATTCCCCATAGATATGAGGAAAATCCCCAACTCCTTCGACAGGTTCGTACTTCACCTCTGCGTGAACCCGATCGACCTCGATCACGAGCAAAACCAGATCGTGCACTCCCCGATAAAACTGATTCGCAACCCAAATGACTTGCTCAGGCGTTGAACAATGGATGAATCCTTCCGTATCGAGCGAGTCGGCTCGGTAAGTCCCCGACTGTTTTGCTGCGATCGCACGTTCTCGATCGACAATGTGCAACAACATTAATTCAGTGATCCCAGGTCTAGTAAGGGAAAGGAAAAGGCGTGGAAGAACGGGTTCGGTGCTTCTTTAGGTTTCGGTGTCCCAATGCCAGCGAACAATGCCAAAAGTAGCGTTATGGCGATCGCCTGTAGGAATTTTTCTAGCATTTCAAACCTCACTCGATTCTCAGGAAAGCGAAAAGCGTCCACCCTTTGCATGATTTTACTCAAGTTTCATGCACATGAGCGTATCTTTTACAGTCCTATAAACTTTTGCTCTATCACGTGATCTAACTCACTTTTTGGTCAAAATACATGACCCGATGAGGCGATTCCGAATGACCTGAACGGGTGAGGCGAAGTCGAGAGAAAAAACGATACTGTATCAACATTGCTACTCTCACTGATTCGAGACACGATTCATGTTTCAACAGCTTCTTAAAAATTGGTGGATTTGAATCAATCATTTCCACAACAACTGTGCAGCCGTTCCGCTGTGATCCTATGGTGCAGGATTGCAGCGGATTTCTAATAAAAACCCATCGGGATCGTAGAAGTAGATACCGCTCCCAGTGGGACGAGTGACGGGACCGTGATCGATCAGGACGTTGTAATGATGCAGGACTTCAACGGCTCGATCGAACAATTCTGGCGCGATATCAAACGCGAAATGATTCATCCGTGTGAAGCCTTTTTTCGGGTCAGGATCAGGCGGCGTTAGCTCTGGCTCCCAAAATAAATCAATAATTGTTCCATCTGGTGTTTTGAAGTTGGCAACTTTTCCAGCCGCAACTTCATTTTTCAGCGTTTCGGGCACTTCTGCTCCGGTCAATTCATGCAGACCTAAAACAGTGCCATAGAAATGGCGGGAGGCTTGCATATCTTTAACATTGAGTGCGAGATGATGCACTTCGCGGAGACAACCTGCAAGAGAAACTGTAGGAGTTGACAGCATGGTTCGTGATTAGAATTTTGTCTCAGTTTTAGCGTGTTTCCACGATCGTTTTCAATCCAGTGACGAGGCGTTGAATTCCCTCGATCGCAGTTTCTTTCTCTAATGCGCCATAGCCCACTCGCAAGTAGCAGCCATTCTCTAAGCCAAATGTGAATCCTGGAAGCACAGCAACGCGATGATCTTGAATCAATTTTTTGACTAATTCCATCGTGTCCATCTCGGTGTGAACTTTGAGCAGAAAATAGAACGCACCATCCGCTTGAGGAACAGTGCAGAGATGCTGAATGGTTTCGAGTTCAGATAAAACGATTTCACGAACTTGAGCGATCGCTTTCAATTTCTCTTCACAGTACGATCGTCCCGCTTCCAAGGCTCCAACGGCTGCAAACTGCGAAATCACAGACGAACAAATTACGTTCGTATCCTGAATCTTTTGCACCGATTCAAGCAAAAACGCTGGAATGACCATGTACCCGATTCGCCAACTTGCAAAGCCATACGCTTTAGAGAGACTAAAGATCGAAATCGTATGGTTAGCACTATCAGCAATACTAGCCGCAGAGAAATGATCAACACCGTAAGTAAAGTATTCGTAAGCTTCATCAGTAATGTGAAAGCAATTAGAATCGCGACACAGTTGATTCACTTCTCGCAATGCTGATTCGGAATAAACTGCACCTGTAGGATTGTTTGGCGAGATCGTTACGATCGCACGAGTTCGATCCGTTATTGCAGCCCGAATTAAATCTGACTGAATCTGATAGTTCTCATCGGTTGGAACCAGTACCGCTCGGCAACTCGCAATCTCGATCGCCATTTCATGATTAAAGTAAAACGGCGTTTGCAGAATAATCTCATCACCCGGATCAGTAATTGCCAGAACGACATTCAGAAAAGCCATATTGCTGCCTGCCGTGACAACAATTTCGCGGTTTTGTAAATCAATGTTGTTTTCGGTTCTGAGCTTATCTGCGATCGCATCTTTCAAAGCCGGAATTCCTTCGACCGCTTGATACTTGTGATTATTCGGATTGCTAAGAAACTGTGTGATTTGGTCGATCGCACTTTGAGGCGGCGGATAGTTCACCACACCTTGACCGAGCGAAATCGTTCCTGGATGTTGCCGAATCAGTTCCCCGACAATTGGAATAATCGGAGCCTGAACCGCTTGCATTCGAGACGGAAGACGATGGAAATTCATGCTAGTTTTGAGGGCGCTTAGGACTATCATCGGAAAAATGGGTCTGAAACCCCGTGCTTCTAGCGCTTAAGCTTTACAAGCTTAAGCGCTAACCGATACAATACAATTGGTCACTGACCCACCCGCGACGATGGAGACATAAACCCTAACACCAAAGTTTGCGAACACTCGCAACGGGGAAGAAAAATCGGTAGACCGGGAAAAGAGGACGGGGCAATGGTAAACATCCCTCGAATCAACAAAAGACATAGAATTCTTTCTGAATTCGACGCATAAGAACCGTGGGACACACGGGGATAGTCTGTGGAGCGAACGTAAGACCATAAAACTCCTTGCGGGTGGCGGCAGTTGCAATGAAGCAGAAACCTAAATCGTGAGATTTAGGAATCACCGTGGCTCTAGCCCGGTGAGGATGTCAAGGTATCGAACTTCATTCCAGTCGGACGCTATGGCACAAGAGCAAAAAGATCAGGAACATCCGTTGTGGAAGCTCGATCGAGAAATTGTTGATGGTTTACTCGCAGGTGAAGCAACCGATTGGAATCTTGCAGAACTGGCACGTCTTCGGATTCGATACAATGGCTTTCCGGGTGCGCGAGACATCCAAACTGATTTAGACAAAGTTCTCAAACAGTGGAATTTGTCTGAGGATGCGTTGTTTGAGAAGACTCGAAAGATTCACGCTGAATCTCAACCCTATAAAGGACGCGGCGCGAAACGAGACGATTGGAGCTAGGAAAAAATCTGCCAGGTTTCGTTCTCGATCAAGATGTAAATTCCTAAGCCAATGAGCACGATCGGAACAAGGATTCGATTATATTGTTCCAACACAGGCGCGATCGCACGATGAGTCGCTAACCAATTCGCGATCGAACACCAAACTGCAACGAGAATTAAAAACACTGCGAGTACGATCGCCAATCGCTGCCAATCCAAACTTGCAAACAACGGAATGTACGTTGCGATATTATCTCCACCATTTGCAAAAGTGACGATCGCGACACTCAAAATCTGAGACTGGAAGAACTTTAGAAGAAACTTAGTCATTGCATTATTTGGCAACGTTGCACCTTGAATCTCGTCGTCCTCTTCGCGAGTCACGATCGCTCGAATTCCCAAACAAATCGGCAAAAATCCGAGCAAACCAATCCAAGCTTGTGGAATTAGCAAGCCTCCAAAGAATCCGATTAGACTACAAGCAATGATTCCACCGAGTCCCAAATACTGACCGAGATAGATCTGAGGTTTGGTAAAAGAAGCCTGCGAAAAGAACAGCATCAACACGAACAAATCATCGATATTGGTGGCTGCAAATGCGATCGTACCTGTCAAAACGGTCGAAAAGAACCAGAGCATCGAACAAGACACCTTAAGATTTGAAGTCAACCCTATCAGATTGAAGAAGCTATGATGCACGGCTTTATTCCCAGCGATCGCTATTTTCCCTACCTCAGTTGGACAGATATCGAATCGATGCCTGATAAAGAAAACGTTGTGATTGTGCAGCCGATTGGCGCGATCGAACAACATGGCGCACATTTACCTTTAGCAGTCGATTCCGCCATCAGTGTTGCTGTTTTGGGTAAAGCACTCGATCGACTTGATGCGAACATTCCAGCCTATTCTTTGCCACCTTTGTACTACGGCAAATCAAACGAACATTGGCACTTTCCTGGAACTATCACACTCAGCACTCGAACATTGTTAGCGGTTTTGATGGAAGTTGCGGAAAGCCTCTATCGGGCTGGATTTCGCAAACTTGTATTCATGAATTCTCACGGCGGACAGCCTCAGATTCTTGAAATTGCTGCACGAGACTTGCACCAACAATACGAGGATTTCGCAATCTTTCCGCTGTTTACTTGGAAAGTTCCGACTGTTGGCGCGATCGCACAAGAACTATTCACGCCAAAAGAACTCGAACTCGGTATCCATGCGGGAGATGTTGAGACAAGTTTGCTCCTTTCGATTCTGCCCGATCACGTAAAGATGGAACGGGCAAAGGCGGAGTATCCACTCGGTGAACCGCAAGCGGGAGTTTTAAGTATGGAAGGTGCGCTGCCGTTTGCTTGGATGACTCGTGATCTAAGTAGCAGCGGGGTTTTAGGCGATCCTACAACAGCAACTAAGGAAAAAGGCGATCGTATTCTCACGGCACTGGTCGAAGGTTGGATTCAAGTTCTGAGCGATGTTTATCAATTTTCATTACCAACTGCATGGAAGTGTAAATAAGTTGAAGAAATTGTCGCGATTTTTACTCCAATTTTCGTTAAATCAGTAGAATTGGAGGCAAATCGCATCCTTTGGAGGTTTGTATGGATACTGCGATCGTTGCTCCGGTGCTTCAAGTGCTACAAACAGCACAAGAACTCGATGAAGCTGTCAGAACCTACATCACATCTGACTGGCAAGGTGAGGAACTGCTGCAACACTGGCAAGCGATTCGAGATGCTTCGCTTACACTACTCAACCCCGACTCCGATCCTCTCAAAATTCCAGGAGAAGATAGCTACTGAGGATCGTGAATCAATTAGGCTAGTAAAAATCCCACCGTTGCGCGTTAAGAAACTGGCTGTTAGTCCGCCTACGCTTATCTAACGAGTCCGAGCCACCGGGACGTGAGCGTGCCATAGCAAAGCTTTCCAGTCTGTTTTAACAGACTTTGTTCTGATAGCCCCGAATTCTATTCGCTACTGTGTATACAGTAAGTCTCTTGCACTTCGTTGTGGTCAGATCGTGCCCCCTAAATCCCCCATTCTGGGGGACTTTGAGCCAGAGAAATTTCTAGAATCCCAAAGCGTTTTCTATCTTCAAAGTCCCCCAAATTTGGGGGATCTAGAGGGCTGAAGCCGATTCAACCAAAGCAAAAACGACTTGTGCATACACGGTAGAATTCCATTCGAGGGGCGGCTGATGGGATGAACGATTACTTTTCAAACACCCGCTTAGATGAAAACGCTGCGCTCTCATCCTGATCCCGCTCTACAACGCCCTTGGCTTCTAGTTCAAATTGGATTATTTTTGCTGCCATTTAGTGCATTTCTCGGCTGTACTCCAGTCTTGGTAGCGGCTCTAGAGGTCTGGCGGAAAAGATTTTCTAGCTTGAGTCGCAAACCTGTGAATCAAGGATTTGCGGTTTTGGCATTGATCATGATTGTGGCAGCAGGATTTGCGATCGATCGCTCAAACGCCTTTCTCGGTTTATTCAATTTTCTGCCGTTTTTCGTTGCGTTTGCAGGATTAAGCGAACTGATTCGATCTCCCAAACAGTTGACACAAATCGCTTGGATCTGGGTACTCACTTCGATCCCAGTAACGCTGATCGGATTAATACAGTTATTTCTTAACGTTGGGGGATCGCCTTCGATTCTGTGGGGCTTGATCGAATGGACGATCGCGCCTGGAGGTGAACCGTTGGGGCGAATGTCTTCGGTGTTCACTTATGCAAATGTATTAGCCAGCTATTACGCGATCGTGTTCATTCTCAATCTGGGCTTATGGATTGAGAAACGTCAGCGGATTCTAGGCGTAATTTTTTTCCTGAATGCGATCGCGCTTATTCTCACCAATTCTCGAAACGTTTGGGCGATTTCACTGCTTGCATGTTTAGCATTTGCGCTCTATCACGGCTGGAAAAAAATTGTTGCAGGAGTGAGCGCGATCGCGGTCTTAATGTTAGGAGCCGCATTTGCCCCAGAACCCATTGCCTCGCCACTTCGAGTGATTGTGCCGCGATTTTTCTGGGCGCGGTTAAACGATCAAATGTTTCTCGATCGACCTGTGAATCAACTGCGATCGACTCAGTGGAGATTTGCCTGGTCGATGACCGAACAACGACCGTTCACAGGCTGGGGATTACGCAGCTTTTCTAAACTGTACACCGAACAAATGCAGCTTTGGATGGGACACCCGCACAATCTCTTTTTCATGCTGTCGTCTGAAACGGGGTTGCCTGCAACGTTGATCCTGTACGGATTAGTGGGTTGGATTCTGGCTCAGGGTGTGTTCACTTGGCACAAATTACAGCCGCAAAATCAGCACATCTATTTCACCTTCTCGATCGCGTTCTTTGCTTGTACGCTGTTCAGCTTTCTCGATGTGCCATTGTTCGATGCCCGAATCAATCTGATGGGCTGGACGCTGCTGGCAGGAATTTGGAAAATGCAAGATTGAGTGATTTCTTAGAGAGTGTTTGAGAAGTGATCGTTTATCGCATTCACCCGCCCGGAAATGAATCTCCGGGCTAATCGGGGAAGCCCACTAAACTGGGCTAAGAACTCCGGATTGCGCTCCTAGCCCGCTTCAGCGGGGTTTCCTCTATCAGCCCGGAGATTCATTTCCGGGCGAACTGGCAACGAAGCAAAGCGGCTTTTTATAATTCTCAAGCGCCCTCTGATGTTAATCCTGATTCTGCGACTTCACTTGCGACATCAGAATCTCTAGCTGTTTCTTCTCGCTTTTCAGTTCTTCTTCGAGTTCTTGAATTTGTTCGCGTCGTGCCTCAAGCTCGATCGTCCTTCTTGCCAGTTCTTGACTCTCAAGCGTATTTGACTGCCGCCACTGTTCCGCCCGTTCAATTTCCTGCTGCAACGAACTCGGCGAAATTCCATAGCTGAGATACTGCTGTATCAAGTCCATCACCCAATCTTTCGCTTCTCGAATATCCAAAATTTGATTGCTGCTAGAAATTTCAACCAACACGAGTAAGCCATCGCTGTAAGCACTCGCCTCAGCCGAAAGCACCGTTTCTTCTTCAGGAAGTTTCGTCCAAACGTGCTCTGACTTTTGAGCAGCCAGTAAGCGCAATCCTGCCTTGCCTAGATAGCCTTTTTTTTGAACTTGCGCCAAGTGCAGCATTAATGTTTTCTCTCGATGTCGTCTCGGTAGGAACGATGATCAGGGGCATTTATTAAGACAGCTTTGATATTCTGTCTAGGAGTTTTGACAACATATATCGTTGTATCCCTGTTCTATCGCCCGTAGATACACTGACCTGATCGGTACGGTGTGGAACGGTTTCGGGGTTTTTTCCGGTTGCGCCCATTGTACGTACCTATCAAGACAGTATAGCCTCTTCGTTTTCTATCGGAATCATTGAGGTGTGTCCCTCACAGAATCACAAAAAAGAGATGCCAAAATTCAGCATCTCTGATAGAAAAATTAAGAATTGATAAACTTATAGGCGATCGAGCTTGGCTCTGAGAATTTCTGCCTGCTTCTCTGCTTCAGACAGGGCATCCCGCGTCGATTGCACGACTTCAGGCGGCGCTTTATCGACAAATTTCGGATTATTCAATCGACCACTGAGCGATTGAATCTCCGCTTCGACTTTCTTCAAGTCCCGTTCGGTCTTAGCTTTCAGCGCTTCAAGATCGATCAAGCCTGCCAACGGAATCGAGATTCTAACGGTTCCAGTAACACCGACGATCGTTTGAGCATCATCGATCGGCTCAGATTGAACAGGAGCGAGTGCGGGTGGTTTCGGTTCTCCAATCACTTCGGTCTTGAATTGATTCACCTGCTTGAAGAAAGTTTGTCGATCGCTCGTTCCCCACAGTCGCGTTTTCGTAAACCAAACTGTATAGCCGATTCCTACAATTTCGAGCAGCGGTGCGAGTAATGGAACTTCGTGAACCGTTTCGAGTGCAGCAGAAGCGACATGGAGGGCAAACAGAATCGCGCCAATGAGCAGAAGCGAGAGGAGAATCTTCTGATGTTTATTGATGAAGGTTCCAACGGTATCGAGAGCCGTAACTAAGATTGGTGCATCAGCATCGATCGAAGATTTCAGCGCGGGAGTTTGAGTTGTTCCAGCGATCGACAAGGTTTCAACTCGCGCCATGTCCTTAATATAAGACTGACCTCGAACCAGAGTTTGCTTCTCTTGCTCGTCCTCAGTCGAGAGCGCGACCGTGATTCTTGCACCGGGTTTGATTTCGGCACTCGCTCTCAGATTCCGAATCGTCCGAATCGAGTTGAGAATGAGTTCAAACTGTTGCTCTAGCTTCGGATCGATCAAGTTTGCATCAGAAACCGGATAGCGTTGGAGTGCTAGAGCGTTGCGATCGGTTTCAGGAGTTTGTGTCAGCGTGTGCCAAATCTCTTCAGTAATATGCGGCATGAAAGGGTGTAGAAGTTTAAGCGTTCCTTCCAGCACATGAGCGAGAGTTTGCTGAGCCGCGAGACGAGTCGGAGCATTGGGATCTTGCAGACGCGATTTGACTAGCTCAATGTATTGATCGCAGAAATCACCCCAAATGAATTCGTAGAGGCTTTTTGAAGCTTCACCGAATCCGTAGTTGTCGAGATTATTTCTCACATCTTGAGCGAGTCGATTGAACTTGGAAAGAATCCAGCGATCGCTTAATTCCAAATTCTCAGGCTGACCCAATTGTTTCGGCGTTTTCCCGTCCAGATTCAACATCACAAACCGCGACGCATTCCAGAGTTTGTTGGTGAAATTGCGCGAGGCTTCAACAGTTTCGGACTCGTCAGTTTTACGATCGTATGCCATCCGAATGTCCTGACCCGCTCCAGTCACTTCCCGCACTAAGGTATATCTCAGCGCATCGGTTCCATATTTATCAATCAAAATCAGCGGGTCGATTCCGTTATTGGCTGATTTCGACATCTTTTTATTGTTCTCATCCCTCACCAGCCCGTGAATGTAGACATCTTTGAACGGCATTTGTCCGGTAAAGTGTCCTGCCATCATCGTCATCCGAGCAACCCAGAAAAAGATAATGTCGAATCCGGTCACGAGCGTTGCAGTCGGATAGTAGCGCTTGTAATCTTCGGCTTCGGTATCCGACCAACCGAGCGTTGAAAAGGGCCACAATCCCGAAGAGAACCAAGTATCGAGAACGTCCGGATCTTGCTCGATTTGAACATTTTCGCCGAATTGCTCGATCGCTTTTTTCTGCGCTTCCTCTTGCGATCGCGCCACAATAAACGGCGTGTAATCCGTGATCTCGCCGTTCGTCTCACTGATCGCATACCAAGCTGGGATCTGATGTCCCCACCACAATTGGCGTGAGATACACCAGTCTTTCAAACTCACGAGCCAATCGCGATACACTTTCGTCCAGCGTTCCGGTACGAATCGCGGAGAAGCTTGATCATCTAAAGAAGCAAGTGCGAAATCAGAAAGCGGTTTAATTTTGACAAACCATTGAGTTGAAAGAAGCGGCTCGATCGGGACTTTTCCGCGATCGCTATACGGCACAGTATGTTTGTAAGGCTCAATCTTCACCAGACAGCCTTCTTCCTCCAACCGTTTAACGACATTTTTCCGCGCCACAAAACGATCCTGCCCTTGGAATTCTCCAGCGTTCTCGTTCATCGTGCCGTCTTTGTTCATCACATTGATCGACGGCAATTTATGACGTTGCCCCATCTCAAAATCGTTCAAATCGTGCGCGGGTGTGACTTTGACGCAACCTGTTCCAAAACTCGGATCAACGTGATCGTCTCCGATTATCGGAATTTCGCGATAAACCAGCGGCAATAAAAGGGTTTTACCGATTAAATGTTTGTAGCGATCGTCATTCGGATTTACCGCAACCGCCGTGTCGCCTAGCATCGTCTCCGGTCGAGTCGTGGCGACCACTAACTCACCTTCCCCTTCCGCGATCGGATATTTGAAATACCACAGATTCCCGTCAACTTCTTTATTTTCAACTTCCAGGTCGGACACAGCGGATTGACTCGCTGGACACCAGTTCACCAAATAATTGCCGCGATAAATCAGTCCTTCATCGTGCAATTTGACAAAGGCATCTAACACCGCAGCAGACAGTCCTTCATCCATCGTGAACCGTTCACGCGACCAATCCACCGACACGCCTAATCGTCGGAGTTGATTGACGATCGTGCCGCCCGATTCCGCTTTCCATTTCCAAGCGCGTTCTAAAAACTGTTCCCGTCCCAAATCATCGCGGGTTTTCCCTTCCGCTTTCAGTTGCCGATCCAAAATCGTCTGAACTGCAATACTGGCGTGATCCGTTCCTGGCAACCACAGCGTATTTTTACCCAACATTCGCTGATACCGAATCAACACATCGATCAGCGAACTCTCAAACGCATGACCCATGTGCAAACTTCCGGTGACATTGGGCGGCGGAATCACCACACAGTATGGCTCACCAGATTGACTGGGATCAGCCTTAAAGACCTGATTCTCCTCCCAAAACTTTTGCCATTTCGCTTCAGTGGTCGCAGCGTTGTATTGAGTTGGGAGAGTCGCAGTCATGGGAATTGAAGAGATTGGGGACATCTAGACCATGATAAACGCTTCTTTGCATGAGCAGGCGACAAAAATCAGGACTGCACCGATTCAGCACGATCGAGAAACCACCGATGTTTTTATTGATACTTTGGCTAAAGTGTAGTGTTCTAACAAAAGGCTCAAAATCACCTCATTCACTGCCACTTAATGAAAAATCTAGCCTGCCTAATTTCCACAGCTTCGATTCTCGCGATCGCTGCTCCTGCAAATGCACTCTATACCTTTTCGGCTTCGTCGGGTGCAACCGTCGATCCGGCTGGAACCCTTGTTGCAGGGTCTAATGACACAAATGAAGTTGTATCCGTCACGGTTCCTTTTAATTTCTCGATTTACAGCAATCCTGTTGCCGCGAACTCAACGATTCGCGTGAGCACCGAAGGCAATATTCAGTTCGTTTCCACAGGTGGGTCGATCGCTTCGAGCAATACAGGACTTCTAGCCACGACCTTCGGTTCAAACGTCGTTGTTGTAATGCCGTACTGGGATAATCTTAACCTGAACACCACGGGCGGGGGCATTTATACCTCGACTTCTGGCACAGCAGGCAATCAAATTTTTGCGATCGAGTGGCGAGGTCGTCACAGTACCGAGACTGCACTTCAAACGCTTAACTTTGAAGTGCGCTTCTTTGAGGGATCAAATAACTTCGAGATTGTCTATGGACAGACCGGAAACGCAAGCAGTGGATCAGCATTGAATGGAGCGAGTGCAACCGTTGGCATTCAGCAAGGTTCTGCTGCTGGCTCCCAATTCACCCAGTATTCATTCAATCAACCCACCATTACTCCCGGTCTACGTCTGAGTGCTACGGCTGTTCCTGTCCCTTTCGCGTTTTCACCTTTCACAGCGATCGCATTGATGGGCGCAAACGGGGTGCGTCGTGTCTTTCAGGCTGTGAAATCCGAAAAATATTAATCTTGCAAATCGAAAACCCTGCTTTGATCTTCAGAGCAGGGTTTCTCAACGAATATCGAATCCGCGATTAGTCGATGAAACCCATCAGCGTTGCAGGATCATCAATGTCGTTCGAGAAAATGGGTCGATCTCCTGGAAGTTTCTCAGCGTGCATTAATCCCGCTGCGCTTGCCATTACGGGTCGATCGCCTGCCAGAGTCAATGCAGATACAGGGTGAAAATCGCTGTAGAAGATAGGACGATTTCCAGGCAGCATTTCTGCCACTTTTAAATCGCTTGCCAGAATTGGACGACCGTTGAGGATAGTTCCAAAGACTTCGAGATGGCTTGCTTCGATGGGACGCTCACCGGATGACGTGATTGAGCCAACAAATTCAACATCGCTCGGCATCACGGGACGATTCCAGATCGAGAGGCTCGGAACATCGCTGCGGATCTCGATCGCGTTTCCTTCGCCTTCTGCGGGAGTTGCCGTTGCTTCGAGCACTTCTGAATGACTCATAGGAGATTCCTCTGGGGTTGATTCTGTGGATACGGTGGGAGGGTCAGGTTCTGAAACGGGATCAGGCTGTTTTGCTTTTAAAACGGGCAGCGGTTCAGGTGCATGAGCGACTTCGGGTTCGCTGGCTTCTGAAGTTGAAGCTTCTTGAGTTGGAGCTTCTTGAGTCAGAACTTCCGCTGTAGATTCTTCCGCTGTTGGTTCTTCCGCTGTAGATTCTTCCGCTGTAGATTCTTCCGCTGTTGGTTCTGTCACTGTTGGAGTTGCGCTCTCTGGTGTTTCTGTCACCTTGGCAGCAGTGCGTCGATTATTTGCCCTACGACTGGACGGATTTCCACGGCTGGTTGCCATTGCGTCATCACCTCAACAAGTTTACAGATTTACAGCTTGCGAACCACCGGAAGAATTTACTCAGGGGCTTTGTGCAGTATATTAAATGGCTGATTCTTAAGGAATCATTATAAGTGAAACGGGGGTCGCTAATATCGGTTGATCCCAAGCAGAATTAATACGATCGATTAGTTCTGCCAATTGATTAAAAAAGGAGGCACGATCGCCTCCCTTCAATCCTTGACAATTCGGATCTAGACGTTTGCAGGAATCTTGGTTGCGCTCACTTTATTCGTCAAGCGCTCATAAGTCGCCCGCATTTTCAGACCCGTCAACACTTGGAACAAGCCCGTCCCATTGTTAGAACCTGGATACTCGCGGTGTTGCAGCAATAGTTCGGTCACTTCACCGTTATATTTCGCTGAAGTTTTGCTCAAATGCTGCTCGATGTAGATCACTTCTTCGAGCTTGTCGAATTGACCATCGACTTCGAGTACCGAAACACCGTGTTTGTAGTAAACATCCGGTCCATAGTGCATTCTGATTCCCGGATACGAACAGGTGAGCTTCCGACCACAAGGAGTCCAATCGATCGTTGATCCCTCATCGAAGAGATAAACCGGATCGTAACCTTCGATGCCATCGCGTTGAATCATCTGAACGCGCAGCACTTTCCGCTCTTTATCATCCTTGATTAACTGCGTCGGCAACACTTGGATCACCACATCCGCGAACTCTTTTTGCGGATCGATGTACGCATCAAAGTCCGGTTTACGCGAATTGATTTGCGCCAGCACATCTTCGTAGCTGTGACCGCGTTCTGCCATATCACGCTGAATCTTCCAGGCGATCTTGACTTCATCGCTGATGTCGAGATAAACGCTGAAATCGATCAACTCGCGAACACGCTGATCATAAAGCGGGTGTAAGCCTTCGATCACGATGATGTGATTCGGTTCCACCTTTTCGGGCGGATCGATCATTCCGGTTTCGTGGTTATAAATCGGCTTATCGATCGTTTCTCCATTCTTGAGCGCTTTGATTTGCTCATACATCAGGTCGAAATTGTTCGCCTTCGGATTGAGTGCGGTGATGCCCGTTTCCTTGCGCTGTTTCCGATCCAGACTGTGGTAATCATCCAGGCAGATTACAGTGACGAAATCTTCCCCAAACAGATCTGTGATTCGGCGCAGAAACGTGGATTTTCCGCATCCGGAGTCTCCGGCAACGCCAATCAGAACCACGCGGTCTGGCTTACTGGTCATAAGTTTCCTCTAAAAACAAAAAGTCAACGACGGTTTTTTGGGTCAGCCAGGAGAGTCAAGGCTGTATCGAAATTCGCTTTTTCGATCGACAAAATCATCGATCGCTCTAACCCGTTCGAGCCACAGAATCTTGCCGCATGAAGCCGCAAAAAAACATCCTGTCGCAAGTTAAGGCTTAAGACATAGCGTAAGTATTTAGTACTATCAGCTAAGGGGATTCTACCAAATCGCGATCCCACGTACAAGAGCTAAAAAAATTATTAAACCTTTGTACATCTGTACTGTGGCGGATCGAAAGAATTAATTTCAGCTTCACATTTGAATCGACCGATCCCCTCAAACCCTCTGTAAAGTAAGAACGGAGGTTGTTTTGGCTTCTCAGAACCAGAAAATCGCTTTAGTAGATTTGCGATCGATCCCCAAACGTTGCATATTTATCAGAAGAATGGGTCTAAAACCCCGTGCTAGAAGCACGGCTTGCCCGCATGTTAATATCTAGATGGTCACTGACCCGCCCGGATTTAAGATACTCCGAAACAAATAACAAGGTTGAAAGTCCTGTCAGAGTTGCGATCAGAAATAGGGGAAGCAAAAGGGGCAACGGTAGGTTCCGACCCTGGAGGCAAACAAGTATTTTTGCTTGTGGACTAAACAGAAAAGTCGCCATAGGGCATTGGGAGACTCTAAACGGACGTGGAGCGACTGTAAGACCTCTTCGGAGGTTAGTTGCTGTGAAGCGTCAAGGATTCCTCGCTCCTTTAGGACGAGGAGGTATGTCAATAAACGGGCAACTTGCAGCACAGTTTTAAGTTCATTTAGGTCGGAGAAATAACAGAGCGATGTATTATTCCAGCGCGTCGGGTGCTGCGAACACCCCATCTGGGAGCCGCGTCTTCCGGTATGAAGTGGTCGGATTGCGCCAAAACGAATCAACCGATCAACAGAATTACCCGATTCGGCAAAGTGGCAGCACGTTTATCAATGTCCCCTATAGCCGCATGAATGAGTTCATGCAGCGAATCACTCGCTTGGGTGGCAAGATTGTCAGCATTCAGCCTTTAGAGGCAAACGGCAATGGGTCTGGAAACGTTACTGTTGAACAGAAAGCACCTGCTGTAAAGCAGGACAATGCTACTGCGAACCCACCAGAATCTAAGCCCATGACACAAGCTAAGGTCAAAAAACATGCAGATGTTTTAGTCAACATTTACAAGCCCAACAATCCATTGGTCGGAAAGTGCGTTTCCAACGATGAATTGGTCGGCGAAGGCGGCATCGGCACTGTTCGACACATCAAATTTGATATCTCTGGCAGCGATTTGACTTACGTAGAAGGTCAAAGTATCGGGATTATTCCGCCAGGAACTGACAAGAATGGGAAGCCAGAGAAACTGCGTCTTTATTCGATCGCGTCCACTCGCCACGGCGATGATGTGGATGATAAAACAGTCTCGCTCTGTGTTCGTCAGCTAGAGTACAAACATCCCGAAACGGGTGAAACGGTTTACGGTGTTTGCTCAACTCATCTGTGCCATCTGGAACCGGGCACAGAGGTGAAAATCACAGGTCCGACCGGAAAAGAAATGCTCTTACCGGAAGAAACCGATCGCAACGTGATCATGATGGCAACCGGAACCGGGATTGCGCCGATGCGGGCTTACCTGTGGAGACAATTCAAGGACAACGAGAAAGCAGCAAACCCTGAATATCAGTTCAACGGTTTCTCCTGGTTGATCTTCGGAATTCCGACTTCTGCCAACATTCTCTACAAGGAAGAACTTGAAGAGATCCAAAGCAAGTATCCGGAGAACTTCCGTCTCACGTATGCGATCAGCCGTGAGCAGAAGAACAAGGATGGAGGCAGAATGTACATTCAAGACCGTGTAGCTGAAAACGCGGCTGAATTGTACAAGATGATGAAGGATGAAAAGACTCACACCTATATTTGCGGTCTGAAAGGCATGGAAGACGGCATTGACGCGGCTCTGGGTGCAGAAGCGGCAAAAGAAGGTGTGGAATGGAAAGAGTTCCGTAGCGCGATGAAAAAAGCGGGTCGCTGGCACGTTGAAACCTACTAATTTCAATTAGCGAACTCAATCAAAGCCGGGAGGATTGTAAGATTCTTCCGGTTTTTTCGTGCGATATGATTTGAAGATAGATTGAGGCTGAATCATGACATTCGCGATCGATGCAAGTAATCTCACCCTAAAACAAGTTCACCAATTGCTGAAATTAAGACTTCAAGTGGGTCAAGGTTTGGCATCATTGCTTGTATTGGACGATCTCACAGCGTCAGAGCGTCAAAGCCTAGCCCAAATTCGAGAAAATTTTCTTACTTATTACGCGGAAGGCAAGATTCTTGAAGGGCAAATTCAGTATTTATTTTTGTCGCCGCTGATGTGGCTTTCTGGCTTTCATGCGCCAAGAATCAAAATTAGCCTAGAAGTCGGAATTGCCAATATTGAAGTAGAAGACGAAGACACACTGATTAAAGGACGGATGGATATTCTTGCTGCGAAACGAGTACAAAATCAGCAGGAAGTGAATGTGTTTTGGGTGTTGATTGTTGAGGCGAAAAATAGCAGTCTTGAGGCTTCAGAGGGTCTGCCGCAGCTTTTGACTTATGCGTATACTGGGCTTGAACAACAGCAAGCAGTTTGGGGATTGACAACGAATGGATTGAATTATCAGTTTGTGCGGATTGAACAGGGTGAGCCGCCGACTTATACGGTGTTTCCGCCGTTTAATATGCTCTATCCCGATCAAGCAGAGCAATTGTTACAGGTGATGAAATCGATTTGTCATGAAACGCGATCGCTGCCCACTGAACCGTAATTCACTCCTCGGCATCCGGTACATATTGAATCAAGTCCGCAGGCGTGCAATTCAGCGCATCACAAAGTTTTGCAAGCGTTTCACCACCGATCGCTGGCATATCATCCGCATTCTTCAATTTTGAAATACTCACTGGGTTCATCCTCATGATTTGAGCCAGTGTTTTATTGGTCATTTTTCGATCTGCCATGACCACTCTTAATCGCCAACGAATCTTTCCCACAAATCCATACTGCTCAAAAATAAGGTTTCCAAACTTTCTTTGGGTTGAACCTTGAATCATCACTCGTAGCCTGATAAGCTATTTAAGTGAATTAGAAGTTGATGCGCGATCGCTAACCCTGCCAAGAGATCTCGATCGCGTCACCCCAAATTGAGGTAAATAAATCATGCCATACAACGCTGAGTTTGATGATTCTGCGGCGGATGATCGTGTGCGATCGTATCGAGAACGCTTTCTTACAAATTGGGCGATCGTTTGTCTTCTCCCCAATATGCAGCGCGTCATTGTTGGACGGTTTCGCTCTCGTACTGATGCTGATGGACATCTACGAGTATTGCGACAGATGATGCCAAGGCGAGAATTTATTGTTGTCTTTGATCGTGAGACTAACGAATCATTTCTTCAATCTCCTCATCTGTAAAGCCAAACTGTCTGAAGATTCTCAGAACATAAGCGGGGGACATTTCTTTCGCTCCCATGTCAATTGGGACAATTCTAGTTTCTTCTTCAAACTCACGAGCAAAAAGCCGATGATCACCCTTGCCTTCGCGATGAAAAGCGCAACCTGAACGCTCCAAAATTTTAATTAACTGTTTTGGCTTGAGTGACGGAATGTTTTTAGGCATAAACCGCCCGTAACTCGTAGCTTTCAGTTGTCGGCTCGTCGGTTTCCACCGCTAAAAACTCATGCAATTCCTGGATTGGAACAGGTGAAAGATAGATATTGGGTTCAGTTTCGTAGACAGATTGAAAGGAATCGATCGCTTCTTTCAGTCTGTCGATCGCTTGATTTTGCGTCTCACCTTGCCCAACAATTCCATTTTCGAGGCAAAGTGCGACCCAATACTCTGAACTCCGTTTCAAGACCATTGTGTAGAAATTCATCGGCGTTTCATTACATCTACCTTTCAACTATAGAGGGTGAATCTAAGCAATGATTTTCATTTGCGAAACACACTGTTACATTTGCAGCGACGAAACGGTAAAATGACCGAGCTACATATCGTTTCGCTGAAAGAATTACGTGCAAGTTTACCCGAATCCGTCTGTCCCGGCTACAGACGTTTATACCCGTGAGGAGCTACCCTTTACGCTCAAAGATGTGCGATCGGCAATTCCCGATCGCTGTTTTGAACCTTCAACCGCTCGATCGCTCTTTTATTTCTTTCTCGATATCAGCATCATTGCAGGACTAATTGCGATCGCTGCTTATCTTGATTCTTGGTTATTTTTTCCGATTTTCTGGTTTGCTCAGGGCACAATGTTCTGGGCTTTGTTTGTGGTTGGACATGACTGCGGACATGGTTCATTTTCTAAGCACAAATGGTTGAATAATTTGATTGGTCATTTGTCGCATTCGCCGATTTTGGTTCCGTTTCATGGTTGGAGAATTAGCCATCGGACGCACCACGCGAATACAGGGAACATCGAAACCGATGAAAGCTGGTATCCGGTGACAGAAGCGCAGTATGCAGGAATGGGATTTTTGGAAAAGCTGATGCGGTTCTATCTGCCGCTGATTGCTTATCCGCTGTATCTGTTTCGTCGATCGCCGGGTAAACAAGGCTCTCACTTTATGCCGAGTAGCCCCTTGTTTAAGCCCTCTGAGCGCAATGACATCATTGTAAGTACCGTTTGCTGGTTGGCAATGATTGGGTTTCTTGCAGCATTGACAGTTCAATTTGGATTTCTGTTTTTGCTCAAGTACTATCTCGGTGGTTATGTTGTGTTCGTGATTTGGTTAGATTTGGTGACGTTCTTGCACCATACCGAAGATGATATTCCTTGGTATCGGGGTGAAGATTGGTACTTCCTTAAAGGTGCATTGTCTACTATCGATCGTGATTATGGAGTCTTTAATCCGATTCACCACGACATTGGAACGCACGTTGCACACCATATTTTCTCGAATATGCCGCACTATCGTTTGAGAGAAGCGACAGAAGCGATTAAGCCTGTACTGGGTGCGTATTATCGGAAGTCGAATGAGCCGATTTGGAAGAGCTTCTTTAAGTCCTATTTTGCTTGTCATTTTGTGGCAGACAAAGGATCAAAGATTTACTACCAATCGCCTCATACTCGGTAATAATCGGAGGAACTTACTCTTCTGTGGGTTCCTCGTTCATGTCGATTAAGCCTTCTTCTACGGCTGTTTCGAGCAAGAAACGTTTTGCGAGTCGATCGTATACTCCTGCGCCCACAAACTGCGGAAATTTATGCGATCGACTATAAACCCAAACTAAATTTCCTTTCTCGAAAATCCGCACGTCCTGAAACCATTTGCACTGAGGCATCAGGGATTTCGCAAATTCGAGAGCATCAATCCAGCGATCGAATTCTCGATCGACCTCACGAGTTACAACCTTAAACACAGTTCTATCTTTGCCAACGCTACTTCTAGAATAAAGCAAGCGTTAAAAAGTATGTATGACAGATTGGATTCCACAGTTGACTCAGGATGGGTCTTATACGTTTTTTTCTGAAGAATTTGGCGAAGCTTTTCATAGCTATCAAGGCGCGAAAACAGAAGCCTTTCAGAAATTCTCAGATGCGATCGACCTGGAGCAAAGAGCAAAACAATCTGAAATTAAACTACTCGATGTTTGCTATGGATTGGGATATAACACCGCAGCAGCGATCGAGGTGATCCGAAAAGTCAATCCAATCTGCAACATCGATATCTATGGTTTAGAGCTTGATCCAACCGTTCCAATCGGAGCCGCACCACTTCTACAACATTGGTCAACTAATGTTCAAACTGTTCTAGAATCACTTGCTAAACAGCATTTCTATCAAGACGATCATCTCAAAGCACAACTGATGACCGGAGATGCGAGACAAACAATTCAACAGTTGAATCACTTTCAAGCAGATGCTATCTTTTTCGATCCGTTCTCACCGCGTCGTTGTCCTCAGCTTTGGACAGTTGAATTTTTTAAGCTTGTTGCTCAACGTCTTGCACCGGATGGCAAACTTGCAACTTATTCTCGATCGGCATCGGTTCGCACAGCATTGATCGAAGCAGGACTACAAATCGGAACAATCCCGCTCGGAGAACTTCATCTACCGCATGATTGGGCGCAAGGTACGATCGCGGCTTGGAACTCTGAAACCTTGCATCCTTTATCGCAAATGGAACAAGAGCATTTAAACACTCGTGCGGCGATCCCTTATCGCGATCGTACACTCCACGATTCAGCCGAGGAAATTTTAGAACGACATGAACAAGAACAGCGATCGAGCAAGGTAGAATCAACCTCAAGTTGGCGCAGAAGGTGGAACATCAGATGAACGATCACGTTGGATTTTTGCAAAACTGGCAAGATGCAGTCGTATTCTGGAGCTTTGTTGCCGCGACCGTCTTTGTAACCTGGCGAATTTTAGTCAGTAAACCGAGAGAATAGAGAATCCCTTCCGAACAGCACCGTAACAATTTATTTAGCAATTCTGGAAAATACGTAGAATCTTCTAAAGAAAAGAAGAGAAACGTGCCTACAATCTAGAGTGCTATTAGCGCATGGGTGAAATCTTATGAACCTCAATACCATTGCTTCGGGAACTGCGATCGTCTCCTTAACCACCGCTCGGAATAATCAAAGCCTAGTCAGAGAACTTCAACAACGATTAACCACTTTAGGATTTCAACCGGGTCCGATCGATGGTATCTGGGGCAACCGCACTCAAAGCGCCTTCACTGCATTTATCACCCGCAATCAACTCAAAGCAAACGAAATAAGCCCCCGTACAGCCCAAGTATTGCTAGGGATTCAACCTCGTCCCGCAACTCCCACTCCCGCCCCTCGCCCCACTCCCACCCCAACTCCAACCAATCCAGCCATTCTCCAACCCCCTACAACTTCAACGCCGACCCCTACACCGCGCCCCCCTGCAACTTCAACGCCGACCCCATCTCCGACTCCCACGCCAGCCCCGACCCCTGCTCCAACTGGACCTCGATTCGCTTCACCGACGCAAACCATCCCAACAGGATTACGCCCAATTTCAGCGGATGTTTTCACCTGGCAAATGGATCGAATCTCAGCCGATCAGCGTTTGACTCGTCAAATTCAGCAAGGACTGGATGCAATGGGACACAATCCAGGACCGATCGATGGACTCTGGGGCGGTCGCACTCAATCTGGATATGTTGCATTTTCGAGAGCTTACGGGTTTAACTCAAATGAGCTTTCGCCGCTTGCAGCATTAATGTTGTTAGAGCCTGCGATTCCTCGGATTTCGGTGGTTCGCCCGCCGCGATCACTGACTTCTCAGGATTTTCAGACGGTTGCTCGATCGATTGGTTGTGAAGTGGCGGCGGTTCGAGCGGTTGTTGATGTCGAGGCAGCCGGATCAGGGTTCCTACGCGATGGCAGACCGAAAATTTTATTTGAAGCACACTGGTTTTCAGAGTTCACTGACGGGCGGTTTGACAATAGCAACAATGATATTTCCAGCGCTGTTTGGAATCGTGCTCTTTACATCGGCGGTGCGGGCGAATGGGATCGAATCTACCGAGCCGTAAACTTAAATCGGGAAGCAGCGTTGAAATCTGCCTCTTGGGGTCTAGGTCAGATTATGGGCTTTAATCACCCTGCTGCGGGCTATCGGGATGTTGAATCTTTTGTGCGAGATATGCACGAAAGTGAAGGAAAACAATTAGCGGCAATGTTCAATTTCATCAAAACCAATCGACTCGATCGATTCCTAATCAACCGCGATTGGGCAGGATTCGCACTGCGATACAACGGAGAAAGCTACCGTGTGAATCGCTACGATGAAAAACTGGCAGATGCTTACAACTATTGGCGCAACAATGTCGCTTAAGATTGTTCGATCGCATTATTCAACCAGGTTTCGAGATTTTCAACGGTATGGAAATCGAGTAATGCGATCGCCAGAGCTTCGAGTTGATCCGAACTGAGAGGGGTAATGCGATCGCGCGTGGACGCTGACAGAGTTCCGAGTTTTCGATCAAGCAATTGAATGACAAGCGATTGACGCTCCCGCTGAATTCCCTGCTGAATTCCTTCTTGAATTCCCTGCTGAATTCCTTCTTGAATTCCCTGCTGAATTCCTTCTTGAATTCCCTGCTGAATTCCTTCTTGAATTCCCTGCTGAATTCCTTCTTGAATTCCTTCTCGCATCGCGCGGCGTTGGGTTTCCTGTTTCCAGTCCAGATAAGCTTGCGAAAGTTGTGCCATGAGTTCCGGTTCCTCCTGTTGCTGAAATTCGGGACTAATTTCTAGACTAATTTTCCAGTTTGATAATAATTCTAGAACGATATCCCTCTGTCGATCGACGCTTGGTAGTGCTAATGTTTCTATGATAGCTTGTCGCTGGGTTTGTCCACGTCCTAGAAGGCGAATCCATAACGTTTCAGGAACAACAGGCAATTCGTTGATCGCAATAATGGCACTGTCGAAAATGTCACCCAGGAAATAAACACCTGGAAGCCAGTCTCGTCGAGGATAGGCAGGAAACTTGCCTAAAAACGCTGGAGAAGCAGAAGGAGCTAAAATCCAGAGTCGAGGAAGCGCTTTATCAGAAATTTGCCGCTCTTCGCGTCTTGCCTGTCGTTGTAAGTCAGCTTGAACTAAGAAGAGCTTTGTTAGACAACTTTTTGCCTCGGTGCGGGTCGGCGGATTGCGAAACGGCTCGATCAAGCATTGCGTTCTCGACATTCTTCCAAGTAAGCCCAAGGCAGCGAACTCAGTAGACGATCGAGCAGTTGGCATGAACCGGATGTCAATAAACCGCGATTCTCCTGCAACTTCCTGATTGATTCGCACTTCGCCTAGAGGAGAAAGTAACTCTTCTAAGAATTGCTTGCTGAAACTATCGAAAGGAGTGCGGCTCATGGTGCATTTGAATTAGTTTTATCATCTTACACTGCGATCGCACATCCATCGGCTCTCGATTCTGAGCCTGCAATTAGCACATTGTTGTCTTTGAGAATGATTTGTCCTCGACCAAATGCACTGGGTTCTGCTGCGAGTTGAATGTTGTGGTGACGATCGGAAAGTGCGATCGCAATATCAGACGAAACGGTTTGCTCTAGAAAGACCTGATTGTTCGCAGACCATCGCCAGCGAGGAGCATCTAAAGCAGTTTGAGGATTCATTTCATAGTCAATGAGATTAACAACCATTTGTAAATGTCCTTGAGGTTGCATGAATCCGCCCATCACGCCAAAAGCACCGATCGGCTGATTTTCAAGACTTAGAAAGCCTGGAATAATTGTGTGATACGGACGTTTACCGGGTGCTACTTGATTGGGGTGTCCTGCTTCAGTTGAGAATCCACTGGCACGATTCTGTAATGCAATGCCTGTACCGGGAATCAGAATGCCACTACCAAAGCCAGCATAGTTCGACTGGATGAAGGACACCATTAAATCTTGGTCTGCTGCTGCTAGATAGACTGTTCCACCTTTGGGAAGTCCTGAGCTAATCGAAGACAAAGCAGTATCAGTGATTAACTGTCGTCTTTCGGCTGCATAAGCTTTATCGAGTAAATCGGTGTTAGAAACTAACATTGAGAGTGGATCTCCGATATGTCGATCGACTTCTACAAATGCTAATTTCATCGCCTCAATTTGCAAGTGGAAGCTTTCGACAGAATCACGCGGATATTGTGAAAGATCAAAGCCTTCTAGAATGTTCAGTGCAATTAGTGTAGCAATTCCGTGTGTGTTGGGTGGAGTTTCCCAAACCGTGACACCTCGGTAGTTCGTTGAGATTGGATCAACCCAGTTGCATTGATGATTTGCGAGATCAATACGATCGATAAATCCTCCGGTTTGTTCTGCAAATTGTGCGATCGCATCTGCAAGCTCACCTCGATAGAAAGATTCGCCCTTTGATTGAGCTATCGATCGTAGTGTTTTCGCATGGTTCGGACTGTTCCAAACTTCTCCTGCACGAGGAGCGCGACCTGTAGGAAAGAGCACAGATAGAAAGGGCTGAAATTCTACTCCTGATAGTTGAGTAAAAAGCTGTTCTACTCGTTTCCAAGCTCTTGCTGTTTCAGGAGAGACGGGAAAGCCTTCTTCTGCATAGCGGATTGCAGGTGCAAACAATTGTTCAAACGGGAGTTTGCCCCAACGTTCAGATAAAGCTCTCCAAGCTGATACTGCACCCGGAACAGTGACCGTTCCCCAACCTAAATCCGGCATCTTAGGCAAGTCTAGAAAGCTTTGAGTTGGAAGATGTTGAGGACTTCGACCGGAGGCGTTTAAGCTGTGAAGTTGACCATCCCAAACCAGTGCGAACGCATCAGAGCCAATTCCGTTTGAGGTCGGTTCAACGACAGTCAGCGCGATCGCAGTTGCAATGGCAGCATCGATCGCGTTTCCACCTGTCAATAGCATTTGTATTCCAGCTAACGTTGCTAAAGGTTGGCTGGTTGCGACTGCTCCTCTATTTCCCATGACGACGCGACGGTGAGCGGCGTAAGGATAACGGTCAATCTGTTTTACGGTAGAAAATCTTTCTCTAGAATTAGTCTTCAAGACGTACTCCTTTCTACTCCTTTAGGCACTGTTAAGCGATCGAGCAGATTATTACTCTACTGATAGTTTACAGTGCGGCTAATACATGATTCAGATTACGAGGCACTTCATGTTTTGGGAGTCCGCCAAATCGATTCGGTTGATCTTATTTAGTCGGTTGCGGTTTCTGACACAAACTTAGGTTTTCAATAACTTAATTTTGCGGTTCGTAATCTTATTTACGGGCGAGTTTGTGTTGGCAATTTAGACAATTTACGGAAAAGAAGCTATGAGTTCTGTTGAGGCAAGAGTTGAAGCAACGGATCAATCGTTCCATTTGGAAGGATACGAAAAGATCGAGTTTAATTTGGATCTGATTGAGGGTTTGTTTGAGGTTGGTCATTCAGCCTTGGCGGATAACTATCGCGCTTTGGGTCGGTGTCTAGCGGTGGTCGATCATAATGTCGATCGATTGTACGGCGACCAGTTGCGATCGTACTTTGAGTACTATGAAATCGATTTGACTGTTTTTGCGATCGAGATTACTGAACCTGCAAAAACGATCGATACGTTTCTCAAAATCACCGATGCTTTTTGTGACTTCAATTTGAAGCGTAAAGAGCCTGTTCTAGTAATCGGTGGCGGATTGGTTTTGGATGTTGCAGGATTCGCTTGCTCTGCGTATCGGAGAAGTACGAATTACATTCGAGTGCCGTCTACTTTGATTGGATTGATCGATGCAGGTGTCGCGATCAAAGTAGCTGTGAATCACGGTAAATTGAAGAACCGTTTGGGCGCGTATCATCCACCGAAACAGGTGATTCTAGACTTTTCATTTCTGAAAACATTGCCTGTAGATCAAATCCGAAATGGAATGGCAGAACTCGTTAAGATTGCTGTTGTTTCCAATGAGGAAGTGTTCAATTTATTGGAACAGCATGGCGAAGAGTTGCTGTATAACCACTTCGGATTTGCTGGCGATAATGCTGACCTGAAGCAGATTGGGCATCGGGTGAACTATGAATCGATCAAAACCATGTTGGAGTTGGAAGCACCCAACTTACATGAATTGATGCTCGATCGAGTCATCGCCTACGGTCACACTTGGAGTCCGACGCTCGAACTTGCTCCCCAAATTCCTTTGCTGCATGGTCATGCGGTGAACATTGATATGGCGATTTCTGCCACCCTTGCAGAAAAACGCGGCTATATTTCAGCAACAGATCGCGATCGCATTCTCGGTTTGATGAGTCGTCTTGGGCTTGCATTAGATCATCCGTTGATGGAGATTGATCTGATGTGGAAAGCAACACAATCGATCATGCTGACTCGCGATGGATTGTTAAGAGCCGCAATGCCTCGCCCAATTGGAACTTGCCACTTTGTGAATGATCTGACTCGCGAAGAATTGGAAAGCGCGATCGCAGATCATAAACGCTTGTGTGCTGACTATCCGCGATCGGGTGCGGGAATTGATGCGTATGTGGGCAGCAGCGAATTGATCGGGAGTGCAAACTAGATGACCACAATTACACCGATTGCGGCTCGTCCAGTAACACCGCTTGGGATTCTAACGGCTCATTTGCAAACCGCACTCAAGCAGCTTCAACACTCAGAAGATGCGACTGAATTGGTGCAGCAAGCTTTAGATTTAGCGGTCGGGCTTGAAGAGTATGTGAATGCTTGTACAACGCCTGAATCGAGCGATTTGAAAGCGATCGCACAAAAGACGCAGATTGAGCCTTGGAATCAGCGATTTTCAGATGGTGAAACTGTGCGCCATTTGGAACAAGAAATGCTCTCCGGTCATGTGGAAGGACAATTTTTGAAAATGTTAGTTCACATGACTCGTGCTCGTCGCATTCTCGATATCGGAATGTTCACCGGATATTCTGCGTTAGCAATGGCGGAAGCGTTGCCTGATGACGGAATTCTGGTCGCTTGCGAGGTCGATGATTATGTGGCGAACTTTGCTCAGAATCTTTTTGACCAATCAGCACATGGTTCTAAGATTCAGATCAAGTTAGCTCCAGCGATCGACACTCTTAAGCAACTTGCGGATCAAGGTGAATCATTCGATTTTGTGTTCATTGATGCAGATAAGCGAGAGTATGTTCAATACTTCCGAATGCTGCTTGATGAGGGATTATTAGCACCGGATGGCTTTATCTGTGTGGATAATACTTTGCTTCAAGGACAGCCTTATCTGAGTGAACGATCGGCGAATGGAACTGCGATCGCAGAGTTCAATCAAACGGTTGCTGAAGATGAACGGGTGGAACAAGTTTTAGTTCCACTGCGCGATGGTGTGACGTTGATTCGACGAGCTTAGGGTGTTCTAAAGTTTTCTCGCTGCGTTGCTCACTCGCCCCGGAATGAATTCGGGGCTAATTAAACAAAGTCCGCTGAAGGGGACTGATGTTTCAGTTCTTCTAGTCCTGAAGGGACTTCGCACTGTTAGCCCCGAATTCCATTCCGGGGCGGGACAGCGCAATAAACGAGAAGCCTTCATCTACGGCTGTTAACAAGAAGCCTTCATCTACGGCTGTTTTTACCATGTTAAATTCTAAGTCTCTCTCACCTAAGCTCACAGCGGCATTACAAAATATACTAACGCTCACAGCATTATTGATTGCACTACCGATTAATTTAGCGATCGTATTCATCGCCTCTTTGATCGGACTATTTCAAAGAACAACAATCCCAAAATCCGATATTCCGAAACGAATTCTGATTACAGGCGGCAAAATGACCAAAGCGTTGCAGCTTGCTCGATCGTTTCATGCTGCGGGGCATTCTGTTGTCTTGGTCGAAACTCAGAAGTATTGGCTGACTGGGCATCGGTTCTCGAATGCAGTCGATCGCTTTTACACAGTTCCCGCACCCAAGCAAGATCCAGATAGATTCATTCAAACTTTGGTCGATATTATTCAGCGGGAAAACATTGATTTCTTTGTTCCAGTCACTAGCCCAGTTGAGAGCTATTATTGTTCATTAGCAAAACCTGAACTATCGAAATACTGTGAAGTGTTCCATTTTGATGTGGGCATTACACAGCTATTAGATGACAAATTTGAACTGAGCGAGAAAGCTCGATCGCTAAATCTCACGGCTCCGAAAACGTGTCGGATTACTGATCGGCAGCAAGTTCTAGAGTTCGAGTTCGATTCCAGCCAATACATTCTCAAAAGCATCGCTTACAATTCGGTGCATCGATTGGATATGACGAAGTACCCATTGGAATCGAAAACAGCAATGGAAGCTCATTTAGCAACCTTGCCGATTAGCGAAGAGAATCCTTGGATTTTGCAAGAGTTCATTACTGGGCAAGAGTATTGCACTCATAGCACTGTGCGTAATGGTAAAGTGCGATTGCATTGTTGTGCAAAGTCTTCTGCATTCCAGGTGAACTATGAGCAAGTAGAAAATTCTGCGATTCAGGCTTGGGTGACAACGTTTGTAGAAGCCTTGAACTTATCTGGACAACTCTCGTTTGATTTTATTGAAAATGCAGATGGAAAAGTTTATGCGATCGAATGTAATCCCAGAACTCACTCTGCGATCACGATGTTTTACAATCACCCCGATGTTGCCAAAGCTTATCTGGGTGAACCGCTAACCGTAGAACCAATTCAACCACTTGCAACTAGCAAGCCGACTTATTGGACTTATCACGAAGTTTGGAGATTGTTCACAGGCGATCGCCCTCTACACCGTTTGCAAACGCTTTTAACTGGAAAAGATGCCATTCTACAAACTTCTGATCCGCTCCCTTTCTTGATGGTGCATCATTGGCAGATTCCCTTGTTACTGCTGAATAACTTACGTCAACTCAAAGGCTGGGTACGCATCGATTTCAACATTGGTAAATTGGTCGAACCAGGCGGCGACTAATAAACCTAAATCGCTGAACAGGAAAAGAAACTGGCAAACCGTCCGTAACGCTCTATCTCATCCGGAAATCTCCAACTCACGAGTGAATCCAGACTATAAGAGGACATTGCCTAATTCGTCTCAGTTCGGGCAATGACGTATATGAAAACGAATGCTTTGATTTTGTCTGGAGTCGTCGTCTTAACCGCTGCTGTGAGTTCTACGATCGCTGCTGTCACCTATCTTCGTCCTGCACCCCAACCCGAACCTCTGAAGGTCGAACAACCAACAGTTTCAACTCCGCCTGCCACGACTGAAAAGTTCAATCCTCCAATCGCAGTTTCCCCAACTCCAGTTGGATTGCCGATCGCATTAGTAGACGAATCCGTTCAGTCTCCAGAATTCGCAAAATTCCTCGATCGCACCAAACAAGCGGTTCGCGATCGCGATGCAAAATACATCCGCAGCATTGTCACTCCACAGACTAAATTCAGCTTTGGAGCGCAACGCACGATCGACTATCTCAATCCCGAAAATCCTAAATCTTCGTTCTGGACATCGCTCGAAAAAGCCCTCGCTTTAGGCTGTTCCAAAGAGCAAAGCGGCTATTCTTGCCCCACCGTGTTTCAACAATTTGATGCGGCGATCAAGAAAGGAACTTCTGATCTGGATGCCTTTTCTGCCATTGTTGTCGTCGGTCAAAACGTGAATGTGCGATCGAAACCTGATGTCAGTTCACCTGCGATCGCGACTTTGACCAATGAGATTGTGAAATACGATGTCACGACCTTTCAAAACGCTTCTGAGCAAGAAAAGGCAGAAACTTTCCGCCTCGACAATCCAAACGGTTGGACACCTGTAATTTTGTCAGAGAACCGCCGTGGATTTGTCTCTAGTCAGTATGCTTACAGTCCAGTCGGTTATCGAGTTTTGTTTGGCAAAGAAGGCGGTGAATGGAAAATGCAAGCCTTCGTCACTGGAGATTAGCATTACGAATAGATTTCTCTTCGATGCCCGATTCGATGCACTGTAAGGACTTTAGTTGATTCGCTGAAAGAATACAAAACCCGATAATCTCCCACTCTAAGCTTGAAAAGCCCGCTTAAGTCACCTGTTAGAGCAGTTGGGCTAAGTTCACTAAAATTCTCCGCAAGCCATTCAATCTTACGGAGAATTCTTTGTTGGTTCTTCTGATCAATTAGCTCTAGTCCAGAGAATGCTTCAGGTGTCAACTCAACAGAATATGCCATTACCGATCCAGTCCAAGCCTTTTGGCAACTTCATTGAGCGGAATACCAGGCTCTCCCGCATGAGTACGCCTTAAAGATTCAATTAATTGCTGCTTCACTTCAGGACGAATCTCTTGTCCTTCGTCGGGATCTTCGAGAAATTCTTCCAAAGTTTCTAATACGGTTTCTCGAATTAACGCTTTTAGTTCATCAGTGGTTAGGTCTTTCACTTGCATACTGATAGTCCAGCCAGAAGATTTTCTTATTCTATCGGAAACTAGAGTTCACTCTCTTGGCGATGTCCATCGGGGTAAATCGTGAACGCATCGACGATCGCACCTGTTAAATCCAGGTCAGTCGATCGCGTTAAATTTGCCCCACTCAAATTTGCGCCTTTCAGATTTGCCTGTCGGAAGTTCACACGACTCAAATCCGCATTGCTCAAATCCGCATTACTCAAATCTGCATTGACCAAATTAGCTCCACATAGATTTGCTCCACTTAACTTCGCCTCACTTAGATCCGCCAAGCTCAAATCGGCTCTCAGCAACGATGCCCGCTCTAAATTGGCATTCGTAAAGTTTGCCTGGTGCAATTGAGCATCACTTAATTCGGCAGCTTCTAGCTGAGTTGCAGCTAGATTCGCTTGTCTTAAGTTGGCATACGGCAAATAGGCTCGATTTAAGCAACTTTGTGCCAAGTTAATCTGAGCTAACATTGCTTCAAAAAAATCGGCTTGTTCTAGGTTACAGTTCTCAAAATCTCGTTCTCCCTGGTTGTATCTTGCAATCAGAGTTTTTGCTGCGATCGTGTCCATCGTCGTCCTAGAATCCGTCTGTCTCACACTTCACTATGTAAAACGTAAAAAGTAATGGCGAAAAGTTAAGGATACTTAACACTTTCTTTAGGGATCAGCGGAAAAATTTCTGATTTAGATGGAACCCCCCCAGATTGCCATCAAGTCTGCTCTATTGCTGGAAAAATTGTCTCCTAGATGTCTAGCCCCCAATCCATTCTCATGTCAAGATCAAGAATAGTACGCAGTCTAAAGAAGAATTATGCCGGACTTGCAAGTGTCGATCGCTGAACACTATCACGAACGCACCAAATACGACCCGGAAACGATTCACGCCAAGAGCCAAGCGCTGAACTGGGAAGAGCAACCAACTCCATTCAAGTCGTACAAGTTTGGGACATCGATCGATCTCAAACCGTACCTTAGCGAGGATTTGAACCACGATGATTGGTGGCAGCGTCTTTCTAAGCTGTTGGTGTGTAGCTACGGGCTGACGGGTGCGATTCCGACCAACGGAGAACCGCATTATCTTCGATCGTCCCCGTCTGCGGGCGGACTCTATCCGGCTGAAGTTTACCTCATTTCACGCGGCACTCCGGAGCTTCCTGCTGGATTGTATAACTATCAGGCAAGAACCCACACGCTTTTACATTTCTGGGAGTCCGATGTCTGGACAGCGTTACAATCTGCCTGTTTTTGGAATCCAGTTCTAGACAATACGCAACTTGCGATCGTGGTTTCCGCTGTCTTTTTCCGGTCTGCATGGCGCTACCAGGATCGAGCCTATCGCCGCATTTTCCTCGACACTGGACATTTGATCGGAAACATTGAGCTTGCCTGTTCGATGACCAATTTTCGCCCGCATCTCATTGGTGGATTTGCAGATGAAGCACTCAATCAATTGCTTTACTTTGATCCGGATCAAGAAGGCGCGATCGCAGTGTTACCGATCGCAGATTTAACTCAAATCCAAGAAAATCTTCCCTTAGCTCGAACGGCTCTACCCACCACTCCAAAGCTCGACTATCCCAGAATTCCGGATGGTGGGCTATTGAGCTATTTCCATCAAGCCACACAAATTCCCAACAACCCCAATGCAAAAGTAAATTGGAAGGTTCCTGAAACAATAGAACATTCTGATAAGTACAATTTCCCCTTTTGTCTCAAGGTTCCGACTGATTGTGATCCGATCGATTGGCAACAGGAGCTACGCGGATTAGAACAAACGATGATTCATCGTCGATCGACTCGTGCGTTTAGTGGCGAACCTTTACCGATCGACGAACTCAAAGCCATCTTAGATTTCACATATCAACCTCAACACTATATTGATCAAAATCTCGATCGTTCTCCCGACTATTTCGACCTGAACTTAGTTGAAACCTTTGTCGCTGTTTCAGGTGTGGCTGACCTCGACGATGGTTGTTACTACTACGCGCCGAAAGCTCAAGAACTGCGCCAAATTCGATTCAAGAACTTCCGACGAGAACTACATTTTCTGTGTTTAGGGCAAGACATAGGACGCGATGCGAGTGCGATCGTGTTTCACACCGCAGATTTGAGAGATGCGATCGAGCAATACGGCGATCGTGTTTACCGTTATCTGCACATGGATGCGGGACACTTAGGACAGCGCATGAATTTAGCAGCAATTCATCTAGGACTTGGTGCGAGTGGAATTGGTGGATTCTTTGATGATCAAGTTAACGAAGTCTTGGGAATTCCACAAGATGAAGCGGTTTTGTATATTACTGCTTTGGGTCGGTCTAGATATATTCGACAGTGATAAAATTTAGAACAAATTAACTATCCTGTTCTAGGAATGACCGAACAAAACGCCGAAAACACAGACTACGACAATCCATGGAAAACATTCATCGAACTGTATTTTCGGGACTTCTTAACGTTCTTCTTCTCAGGTATCGAAACTGATATTGATTGGTCTCAGCCTGTTCGATTCTTGGATAAGGAGCTACAGAAAATCGTTCGAGATGCCGAAATTCCGAAACGTTATGCAGATAAATTAGTCGAGGTGCATCGATCGGATGGACAGAAAACATTAGTGATTTGTCACATTGAGGTGCAGAGTCAGGAAGAAGGCAACTTTGCAGCCCGAATGTACAGCTACAACTATCGATTACGCGATCGCTATAATTGCCCCGTCGTGAGTCTAGCCATTCTCGGAGACGATCGTGAATCTTGGCGACCTAGCAGATTTCGTGAAGAACTTTGGGGCTGTTCAATTCAGTTTGAATTCCCGATCGTCAAACTCTCAGACTATCAAGCCCAATGGTCTGATCTAGAAGCCAGTCGCAATCCTTTCGCCGTTGTTGTGATGGCTCATTTGAAGACGAAAGAGACGCACAATCAACCGATCGAGCGCAAGCGATGGCGGTATTACTTGACGACGATGCTCTACGATCGCGGCTATAGTGAGCAGGATATACTAGAGCTACAGTACTTCCTAGACTGGTTGATGAATTTGCCTGAAGAGTTAGAGAATCAACTCCAGATCGAATTAAGGACTTTTGAGGAGGCTAGACGAATGAAATACGTTGCAGGATGGGAACGCAGGGCGATCGCGCAAGGAAGACAAGATGAAAAGAAAGCGATCGCGCTAAATATGCTTCGTAAGAATCTTGATTTAGAAACGATCGCTGAAGTGACTGGACTATCGATCGCAGAAATTCAAGCCCTTCAATCCCAGCAACAAGATCAGTAATCAACAAACTACGTGAACCATAATCACAAATTCTTCTCTAGTATCAACTTTGAAAAACTTCTCAACCTGCTTGAATCCTAGTTGCTCCCAAACTCGTTGTGCCCGTTTATTAAACGCTGCAATCGTGACCCGTAACTGATGCACTTTATATTGGCTCCCTCCATAGTTCACGATAGCTTGAGCATATAATCTTCCATGCCCTTGACCTGTTAAATCTGGTTTTAGTCCCATACCAATATCAAGAGCTTCAGCCGTGTAATCTCCACCTGGCACTCGACCATCTGATCCGAAAGAGCAATAGCCTTCGAGTTCTCCTTCTGAGTTTACGATCGCATAAAAGGATTGCTTAGGGTCAAGCAGGTATTCTAACTCCTCTTGAGCAGTTTCAGGGTTGAAGTTGTAGTAGTCATAGTCATACGGAGGGGCGTAGCACCAATTTAGAATCGCTAGGGCGTGTTCCTTGCCAAGTCGTTGAAATGTAAGTTGCATCCTAGCTTTCCTCAAACCTGATTGAGAATCAAAAAATTTAGGGGCACAACCTAAATTGCACCCCTAAACACAATGTTGAGATTAAGGCTCGAATTACCACTTGAGCAGATTGAATTGCTCCATATCTACAGTGTCGCGGTTCCGGTAAATCGCAAGCACGATCGCTAAACCAACCGCCGCCTCCGCAGCCGCGATCGTAATCACGAAGACGGTGAAAATTTGCCCTTTAATCTCTTGCGGATCGAGATAGTTGGAAAACGCCATCAGATTGAGATTCACAGCGTTTAACATTAGCTCGATCGACATCAGTACTCGCACTGCGTTCCGACTTGTCACCAAGCCATAAATGCCAATGCAAAATAACGCCGCCGCAATCAGTAAGAAATATTGAAGTTGCATCGGGATTCGTCCTTAAGATTCAAGATTGCTTTGACCTGCGGGGGTCAGTTCACGCGGACGCTCTGGTAAGGTCAGCGCAGTGGTTCCAGCTTCGTCATCCGCGTCAGGAATAAATTCACGACGAGCCAGCACGATCGCACCCACAAGTGCCATCAACAGCAACACTGATGCCAACTCAAACGGCAACAAGAAATCGCTGAAGAAGTGAAGCCCGATCGTAATAATCGAACTCTCGATCGGAACAGCCGTCGAGATTGCCCAAGGCGTTGTCACTACCATTGCACTCAGAAGCGCGAAAATTCCCGCACACACGAGCGCAGTTGCCGCCCGACGAATCCACGATTTCGGCATCGCTACAAATGCCTCACGCTTGTTCACCAGCATGATTGCGAACAAAATCAGAACGTTGACCGCTCCGACGTAAATCAGCACTTGCGCCGCTGCAACAAAGTCTGCATTTAACAGTAAATACAGTCCAGCAATGCTGATGAACACACCACCCAGTAAGAAGGCGGAGTAAACCACATTTTCGAGCAAGACAACACCGATCGCAGATCCAAGCATCATCGCTGCTAGAATCCCGAACGATACAATTTGAACACCTTCCGCTAAATTCACGGTTCTCTCTCCTAAATATCCAACTAGAGACGCGATGCCTGTGGCACAGCAAAGCTGCCCGCTCACGTCTCTTTAAATCCACTACGATCCTTTTTCAACGATTTCTTCGGGACGCAATCCAGCCCGACGCGATCCAGCCGGAAGGTCGTGCGGTTCGGTTACGCCTTTCGGCAAGTACGCAAACTCCCGGAGCGGAGTCACCATCGGATCTTCCGTGACCTTGTAGGGGAGACGACCGAGCGCGACGCTATCGTAATTTAGTTCGTGTCGATCGTAGGTAGACATTTCGTATTCTTCGGTCATCGACAAACAGTTTGTGGGGCAGAATTCCACACAGTTACCGCAGAAGATACAAACGCCGAAATCGATACTGTAGTGATTCAGCTTCTTCTTCTTCGTTTCTTTGTTGAATTCCCAATCAACGACCGGAAGGTTAATTGGGCAAACTCGGACGCAGACTTCGCAAGCAATACACTTGTCGAATTCAAAGTGAATCCGTCCCCGGAAGCGCTCTGAGAGAATCAGCTTTTCGTAAGGATATTGAACCGTGACGGGGCGGCGGCGCATGTGGTCAAAGGTCACAGACAAGCCTTGACCGATATATTTGCCCGCTTGAATTGCCTCTTTGGTATAGTCACCGACTTGTTTGAGAAATTTCAGCATGAGGTGTTCTCCACTGGTTCAGAGGTTAGCCGCCAAATGCGACTGGGAATGCGAGCTTTAATCCTGCGGTTACAAGCAGGTTTACAAGCGAGACGGGAAGTAAGAATTTCCAGCCGAGGTCGAGGAGTTGGTCAATCCGCACACGGGGCACTGTCCAACGCATCAAGATCGCCAAGAAGATTAAGAAGTAGGCTTTGAGAATCGTGGTTCCAATCCCGATCGCTGCAAAAATCAGTTGCAGCCAAGGAGTATTCTCAGAAACACCAATCAGCCCCGAAAATACACTCAACGGCACTGGAAACTCCCATCCTCCTAGGTATAGCACCGCAAATAGGAGGGCTGATAATGTGAGGTTAACGTAAGACCCCAAGTAAAAGAGCGCAAACTTCATCCCGGAGTATTCGGTTTGATAGCCTGCAACGAGTTCTTCTTCTGCTTCGGGCAAATCGAAAGGAATCCGCTCACATTCTGCCAGTGCTGAGATCCAGAAGATGATAAATCCGACGGGTTGCCGCCAAATGTTCCAGCCCAAAATGCCGTATCCCGCTTGCTGATTCACAATGTCTACGGTACTGAGCGAGTTCGACATCATGACGATCGCTAAAACAGAAAGCGCCAGCGGTAGTTCATAACTAATCGACTGTGCAGCGGCTCTAAGTCCACCCAACAGCGAGTATTTATTATTCGAGGCATAGCCCGACATCAAAAGCCCGATCGGAACCACACTAGAAAGTGCGATCCACAAGAAGATGCCCAAGCTGACATCGGTAATTTGAAGATTCTGTCCAAACGGCAGAATCAAGTAGGACAAGAAAACGGGAATTACAACGATCGCGGGACCCAGCGTAAACAGTAATTTATCTGCTTTCGCGGGAACCACATCTTCTTTGAGTACCAGTTTCAATCCGTCCGCCAGCGGTGCAAGCACACCGAGGGGTCCGATAAATTCGGGACCGATCCGCTGTTGAGCGGCGGCGGAAATTTTACGCTCTAGCCACACCACGACCAAGACACTGACCGTTGCTGCAACCAGCATGATCAGCATTGGCAATGGCATCCAGAGGGCTTTGGCTGCCCCGGCAGGAATGCCAAGGCTCTGCACAGTTTCAATAAAGGTTCCTTGAAGGTCAATTCCTGGATTCATGGTTCCCGACTCGTAGGAAGGCAGTTGGAACTGATTCGTTCTTCATCCATGAAGATTTATCAATGTACCCAACGTCTTTCAGTATAGCGGTCTCGATGAAGCCGAAACTTATTCAATTACTGAATTTTCGCGTGTTTGAGTCATCAAAGTATCTAATGCGATGGATTGAGCGAATCGAATGTTTAAACGGGATTCGATGACGATTTTTCTATCGTTCAGATAGGGGGATTTTGTCGATCGATTTCAAACTGAAGTGGGAATCTCGATCGAGCCATTCATTTTTCAATGCCATCGACTTTCGCTCCAATAAAGAAACCCTCAGAAGCAAGATTCCTGAGGGCTGGAGTTCCTGAAAATCGTCACGTCAATATACTTGCAAGGGATCGAGGAAATCACAAGAGGGGTCTAACCCATCATCCCCACTGATGAAATCTTTATTCTCGTTTCTCAATGGGAATGTAAGGAGAATTGTGCAGCCCTGTATAAATCTGTGTCGGACGGAAGATTCGGTTTTCTCCCAGTTGTTCTTTCCAATGCGCCAACCAGCCCGCAGCACGGGAAATCGCAAACACAGGCGTAAACAAATCCGGTGGAATTCCTAATTTTCGGTACACCAGTCCGGAGTAGAAATCGACGTTCGGGTAAATTCCCTTGTGTCCCAGTTTTTCCTCGACTGCTTTTTCCAGTTCGACCGCGATATCGTAATACTTATCTTGACCAAACTTTTCAAACAATTGTTCGGCGAGTTGTTGCAGAATGATCGCTCTTGGGTCTTTGACTTTGTAAACGCGGTGTCCAAAGCCCATGATCTTGTCCTTTTGCTCTAAGCGATCGTCTAAAAACGGTCTAACATTCTCGACTGATCCGATCTCTTCGAGCATATTGATTACTTCTTCACTTGCGCCCCCGTGTAGTGGACCCGCCAACGTTCCCACCGCTGACGCAATCACCGCATACGGATCAGTCAAAGTCGAAGCTGTTACCATCGCCGAAAACGTGGACGCATTAATCGTATGCTCTGCATGAAGCGTCAGGCTGATATCAAAAATCCGAGCCGCAAACGGATCAGGTTCCTGCTCGTTCAACATATAGAGAAAATTCGCCGCATAGCTCAGATCATCACGCGGCTGTACCGGATCATTGCCCTTCCGCATCAGTTGAAACGCCGCTACCATCGTCGGAATCTTTGCCAGAATCCGCACAACTGCCGCTCGAATGTAACTCGGATCGTCCAATGCCCGCTTCGAGTAAAACAATCCCAAAGCCGCCGCGCACGCTTGCAGCGCATCCATCGGATGACCACTTTCAGGAAAACACTTCATCATGTCGCGAATCCGATACTTCAAGCGACGATGAAACTGAATCTCATGCTCAAACTCTGCCAAGGTTTCCCGGTTCGGCAGTTCGTTCCAAATCAAAAGGTAGGCGGTTTCCAAAAAGGTATTGTCTGGCTGCATCGCCAATTCCTGAATCGGAATGCCGCGATACTCCAAAATTCCTTTTTGTCCGTCTACAAAACTTATGCTGGACTGAGTTGCAGGAATGCCTTCCAGACCTGCCCGATATTCGACAGTCATTAGTTCACCACTGGCTGAATTAAAGTCACAAGTTAACTTATCAGATCCGTTACCCAGCTTTGTAGTCTAACTACCAGACGATGCGCGATCGCGGAATTTTTTACAGAACTTCTCACAATCTTGGATAACACACTTTCGTGTTGAAGACTACAAAAAATCGATACAAATCTGTAAACATTTGCGGTTTTTTATAAAAGGGAATACTATCAAGATAGAAAGCTTTACATCTTGACGAAATTGCATCTACCCCCTAGCCAACTCACTCCAGTCGCGACCCGGTTTCTGTTTCGACGGAGTTGTTTGGCAATTTTTTATATTCGATCGTAAGGAGTTTTATGCCTCACAAAATGTCTCAGAAAAACCAAACGGCTCACAAAAATCATTCTCACCGCTACCGCGAAGATGTGCCTCGCACGATGCTCACCCGACTGATCGAACAAGACGCTCCACTGTTCTCGCATAGTCATCTGGTGTTAATGTACGGATTCTTCCAAGCAGAAATGGCTCCCGAAGCAAACCAAGGCGTAGCTTCCTGGATTCGAGACTGTATCCGACAATATGGACTACCGAGCCTTGTCCGATTTGATTCTCACCGTCGCGCTCAGATTTTCCGACGAGATCAGTTCCAACCCTGGATTGAACCCCTGATCGATCAAGCTTGCTAAAACGTTTCAGGTCTAGGTGTTAGCGCTCTATCAGCTTGGGAACGCACAATACGGATCGATTCGCTGCTAACAACCGAGTTTCTGAAAATTTGCACGATTCAGCACCTTTTGAATTCAACCGAATCCGCTAGAGTTGGATGAAGATCTTTGCGGTGCTGGAATTATGCCGAACTATGACCTTCTGCTGCGTGACTGTCAGTTACTTCGCTCAGCAAATGTTTCTGAACGAGTGGATGTTGCGATTCATGCAGGTGAGATTGTGGAGATTGCCCCTCACTTAGAATCAGCCACAGCGGAGATGGAACTAGAAATCCAAGGGCATCTAGTCAGCCCTCCGTTTGTCGAGTCGCACATTCACTTAGATTCTGCTCTGACCGCAGGCGAACCCCGCTGGAACCAAAGTGGGACGCTGTTTGAGGGCATCGAAATTTGGCGAGAACGTAAGCAAAACCTCTCGCTAGAGGACGTGAAACAAAGAGCGATCGAGACACTGAAACAACAAGCGTTGCAGGGGGTTCTTTTTGTGCGAAGTCACGCGGATGTGAGTGAGCAGAGTTTGACCGCGCTCAAAGCGCTACTCGAAGTCCGCGAAGAAGTCAAAGATTGGATTACTCTGCAAGTTGTCGCATTTCCGCAAGATGGAATCTATGGCGGGGCGAAGAATGACGAATTGATGGAAGAAGCGATGCGATTGGGTGCGGATGTGGTTGGGGGAATTCCGCATTACGAACTGACTCGCGAAGATGGAGTGAGATCGATTGATCGCATTTTTGAACTGGCGCAGAAGTACGATCGCTTAATTGATATTCACTGTGACGAAATCGACGACGATCAATCTCGCTTTCTAGAAGTGGTTGCTGCCTGTGCAATTCGTACTGGAATGGGGTCAAAAGTCACTGCCAGTCACACCACTGCATTCGGTTCTTATAACAATGCGTATGCGTTCAAACTATTGGGATTCCTCAAACGCACTCAGCTTAATTTCATTGCAAATCCGCTGATCAACATTACGTTGCAAGGTCGGACTGATACCTATCCTAAACGTCGCGGAGTGACACGAGTTAAAGAACTCTGGCAACAAGGAATGAATGTGAGCTTAGGACATGATTGCGTTCAAGATCCTTGGTACTCGCTTGGGACTGGTAATATGCTCGACGTGGCATCAATGGCAGTTCACGTTTGTCAAATGACCGGAACTGCTGAGATTGATGCTTGTTACAACATGGTGACTTGGGGTGGTGCGAAGACATTGAACATTGAAGAGCAGTATGGAATAGAAGTAGGTAAGCCTGCGAATTTGATTGTGTTAGATGCGATCGACAAGTATGATGCAATCCGCCGACGTGCCACAGTGCAATATGTGATCTCTCAAGGCAAACTTTTGGCGCAGACCGAGCCACCGAAAGCGAAATGGCGCGGACATTAGAGTGTTGCGATCGCGCTTTGAATGACAAATGTTGCCCTAGCAGAAAGTCCACCGAAGGGACTGTAATACTCTCAGTTCCTTTGGTGGACTTTGTTTGCTTGAATGACGATCGCGCTCGATTAACTAACCTGCAAAGATCGAGGTTTTAGCTTGCTCGTTGAGTAAGACTTGTCCTTTGCCATCCATGCTGAAATCTTGACCTGGTTCGTAGCCTTGGGTGATCAGACGGCGATAGATGGTCACAGAGGTAATTCGGCGAATTTCTCGCATGACGTAGCCAGGGATAACTTGCTCGATCGCCCAACAAAAGGCAAGTTGATCAGTCCAAACTAATCGCTCTAAGCTGACAATCACCATTCCTGCAACTTCTCGAAGCGTGAGGCGGCTTCTGAGATTCGCGATGACGGCTTTACCAATTTCAGCGTTCCGGGTTGCCAGGGCACAGGTGAGACGATTCAATTCTTGTTCGAGGTCTAATTGATTAGTGTCTTGCACGGATCGTTTCTTCTCCCAAAGATTCAGCAATGTGTCGTAACAACAAAAGTTTGTACGAGTATATCTTGGGATAGATTTACAGCAATGAAGAAATAAGCAGCGTAACAAAACTTTATAAGTCTAGCCAAATTAAAACCCCGCTGGCTTTGATTAAACCAACAGGGCAGTAGAAATATTTCTGAAAATTAACCCCAGGAATCGAGATCGAGCGCAGCAGAGCCACCTTGTTCAATTTGGGACAGGATTTTGCCTAACTGCCACCACACAAGCCATGCAGTTCCAATGGTTAGAGGCAATGAAACACCATAGGCGAATGCGGTCGGAATTCCAAAGATTTCCACTCCTGCGCCCAGAAAGAAGAATGCGCCACCTGCCATTCCCAAGAACGGCGTAAAGAGTGAGAGTCCGCGCATATTTGCGAGGCTGCGGGTCGATTTGTTTTCGTTCCAGTCTTTTACGGATTGTTTTAAGACCGCTTCAAATGCCAGTCCGGAGGCAATACTCGCCAACAGTCCAGCGATGAGCAGCAGATACGGAGGTTGAGGAAAAAAGTATTGCACGATGGATAGTTTAGGTTAAGAATGCCTTTGTCCCCATATCCTACCGTTCTAGCTTGATCCCCGTCAAAGAAGAAACCGTTGGGATCAAGGCAGCAGCAGGAGAAAGTTCTGCAAATGCGCCCAGTGCGGCTGTCCAGAGTCGAGCGGGTTTAATGTCGTCTTTGACTAATTCCCAAAGGCGTTGAACTTCTTTGGTGTGTAAGCGATCGTCCTCGGTCAGCGCAATCAACAATTGGCGACGAAGGAACTGTCCTTCATCCGAGAGTAAGTACTGTAAGCCCAGTTGAGCAGTCGGAAGAATGTCAAAATTGGAATCCGATCGAGCGATCGAAATCATGTTTTCCAAACGATGCCACTGGAATTTGCCATCTTTAAAAAGAACATCAATCAAGCGACGACGCAGACGAGGAGATTCCCCAGTGAGTAAGCGTCGAGCGACGTAAGGATAAGCAATTTCGACGATTTTGAAGTTCGGGTCGAGGGTGAGGGCTAACCCTTCTTGAGTGACAAGCGATCGAATAATCAGGGCGAATTTTGCGGGGACTCGGAACGGGTAATCGTACATCAACTCGCTAAAGCGATCGGTAATCGTTTTGAAGTTGAAGTTTCCGACACTTTCGCCCACGATGTCACCGAGAACGGCTTCGAGGGCAGGGACGATCGGGTAAATGTCCGTGCCGGGTGCGAGAAAGCCCAATTTAACGAAGTCGTGAGCGAGATCGAGGTAATCTTTGTTGATTAAGTGAACGAGCGCATCCACGAGCGTTTCTTTCGCTTCTTCTTCAAGCTGATCCATCATGCCGAAATCGATGTACGCCATTTGACCACCGGAAGGAGTGGGAACCGCGAAAAGGTTTCCGGGATGCGGGTCGGCGTGGAAGAAACCGAATTCTAAAAGCTGGCGTAAGCCAGATGTGACACCGATTCGGATAATTGCGTTGGGATCGGCTCCAGCGGCACGAACACGATCGACATCGGTTAATTTGTAGCCGTCAATCCATTCCAAAACGAGAACGTGCTGGGAAGTGTAGCGCCAGTAGATTGAGGGCACTTTCACTGAAGGATCATTGCGGAAGTTTGCAGCGAATTTTTCGGCGTTGCGTCCTTCGTTTAGATAATCGATTTCTTCAAACAGTTTTGTACCGAATTCGTCCACGATTAGCGTTAAATCGTGTCCTAAATTTAGAGGAAGCCAGGGAGCCAGCCAACCTGCTGCCCACCGCATTAAGTAAAGATCGAGCGTTAGAGTCGGCAGAAGGTTCGGACGTTGGACTTTAACCGCAACTTCTTCACCTGTTTTGAGTCTGGCGCGGTAGACCTGACCGAGAGAAGCAGCCGCGATCGGGGCTGGGGTAATTTGAGCAAAGATTTCATCGACATCGGCATCCAGTTCCAGTTCCATAATCCGAAACGCGAGGTCACTGGGGAACGGTGGCAGTTGATCTTGTAGCTTGGTCAGTTCGTCGAGGAAGTCGCGGCGGATTAAGTCAGGACGAGTCGAAAGCGCTTGACCGACTTTGATGAAAGTGGGACCCAGTTTAGTCAGAATTTGACGGAGTTGGGTAGCGCGTTTGAGTTTGTTGCGCTCTGCGACTCCTTGCCAATCGTCCCATTTCAGACCCAAAATAAAGCCGACGAACAGCAAAGTCACTCGGAGCGCACGCCAGATTACTCGCCACGGGCGTAAACGGTAATGACTTGCGATCGCATTCGAGTCGTAACGTTTCAGTTGGAAAAGCGGAGTTCGAGCCACGGTATTATCTGCCTCTTTCTCGATCGTTGATGAATCGCAATCACCCGCAGCGATAGCATTGTCGTTCCAACATCAAGTCGTCAGAGGTTCCGGGACTGGCTCACTGCCCTGTGATGATTACTATTCTTTATGTTTCATCTCATTCTAGTATATAAAACTACAACTTTTTGGACGGAAATCCGACCGCTTTTATTCCCAAAAGCAGGAATTTATAAGGATTTCAGCGATCGAGCATCGAGTTGGGTCTAACTCAGACAATCTTTCAAACTGTAAACGACTTGATCCTGCTGCTCGTGTGACAGTTCGGGGAACATCGGCAGAGATAGGACTTGATTTGCGGCTCGATCGCTTTCTGGCAGTTGTCCCGGTTGATATCCAAGCGATTTGTAGACAGGCTGCAAATGTAACGGAAGTGGATAATAAATAGCAGTGTTTACGCCTTTCGCTTGTAGATTGCTCTTCAGTTTGTCGCGATTTTGTTCGACTCGAATTGTGTACTGATTCCAAACACTACGACCGCCTTTGATCGTTTCCGGGGCAACAATTCCGGGAATCGGGGCAAGAAGAGAATGATAGCGATCGGCAATTTCGGTACGCTGTTGATTCCAGCGATCGAGATAGCGCAGTTTGATCTGGAGAATGACTGCTTGAACTGCATCGAGTCGGCTATTGACCCCTAATTCTTCGTGATAGTAACCGCTGTAGCGTCCGTGATCTCGAAGCATTTTCAGTTTTGCGGCAATTTTTGGATCGTTCGTCGTGATCGCGCCACCGTCACCACACGCGCCTAAATTCTTTGTTGGGTAAAAGCTAAAACAGCCAATTTGTCCGATGCTGCCGACTCGTTTTCCTGCCCATTCTGCCCCAGTCGATTGAGCGCAATCTTCGACCACGTATAAATTGTGAGCGTTCGCGATCGACATTAACTGCGTCATGTCCACAGGCTGACCGAATAAATGCACCGGAACGATCGCTTTCGTTCGCTCAGTAATTGCAGACTCGATTTGATTGAGATCGAGATTGAACGTTTTTGGATCGATATCGATAAAGACTGGAGTTGCGCCGACTGCACTGATCGTTTCTGCGGTGGCGATGAAGGTAAAGGGCGTGGTGATCACTTCGTCTCCTGCACCGATATTCAGGGCGCGGAGAGCGAGGAAAAGGGCATCGGTTCCGGAGTTACAGGCAATCGCAATTTCAGAACCAATATATTGAGCGAACGCAGTTTCAAAATTCTCGATCGCGGCTCCGCCAATGTATCGACCGGATGCCAAAACTTCTAAAACAGCTTGATTAATTTCGGAACCAATGAGCTTGAATTGTTCGGACAGATCAAAGGGGGGAATTGTATTCACTCGGTTAACACCACGTACCTGTAAAGATTGGTCTTATGCTTTAGACCGGAAGGGATTCAGTTTGGTTTCTCAAACTTGAATCTAAAGATATCAGGCAAGGGGAAAATCAATCAATGAATTTGGCGATTCAGGCAGTTTGGGCGATCGGACTAATTTTGGCGGCGTTTGCGATTTCGTCTTGGCAACACCTTGGATTAGAAGGAAGCTTGATTCTGGCAGCGGGACGGGCGATCGTTCAGTTAGCAGTCGTTGGATACGTTTTGGCAGTCGTATTTGCACCGCCTCAAAGTCCGTTTCTGATTCTGTTTGTGTTGGGAGTTTTGTTACTGATTAGCGCGATCGTCACTCGAAATCGGATTAGCCAAAAATTGCCGATTTTGCCTTGGTTGATTGGGTCGTTTTTGATTTCAACGATCGTAACAGTCGCTTATGTGCAAATCATCGTCGTACAGCCACAAACTTGGTATGAACCGAGATTTTTGATTCCGTTGGGTGCGATCGTACTTTCTCAAGCGATCAACGCGGCAACGATTTCAGGAGAGCGGTTATTTAGTGCGCTCAATTCTAATGTGTTGGAAATTGAGACGCATTTGAGTTTGGGAGCCAGTCCAGAGCAAGCGATCGCTCAATATCGAAAAGACGCGATTCGTTCGGGAGTCTTGCCTGTGATCAATGCGATGTCGATCGTCGGATTGGCAACCTTGCCAGAACTGCTCAGTGGTCAGCTTTTAGGAGGAGCCGATCCGATTTCTGCGATCGCGCTTCAAATCGTTGTTCTGTTTATGGTGGCGTTTTCGACCCTTCTCGTAACGCTCTTAGTGACGTATGGAATTTGGCGACAGTTTTTTAATTCTCAGGCGCAACTGATTCGATGGTGAATTATGACAAACAGCGATACACTGAGGGCAATCTGTTCTTCGATCGAGTGTTTGCATTGAATCCTCATTCTTATCGATCGATTCCTGCTTTCTTTAAGGGCATCGCTCTTTTTACACCGGGAGGAGATTTAATCTACTGCATTGATCCGGACAAGAAAGGGCGATGGCATTTGAATTTGTGTACTGCGCTGCAAGATGTACTAGAACTACCTGAACCGCCTCATTTTCTTGTGCCTTGTTACACAGCCACCCTCGATCGATGGTTTGATGCCAGAGCGAGTCGAGTTCGTGTGTTTGCAGAAGCTTATCCGCCTGTGTACCGATATCGATCGTTGTTAAACACCGTGTTTGAATCGGGTGATTTAGTCTGGCAGATTGCGCCTTCTCAAGAAATCTGTGATCCGGTGATTCTCGAAACTTATCGCCACCAATTTCCGCAGCTTTGGGAAAATCATGATTTAGTGATGCGATACGAGCCGACTCCCGCTGCACAATCCGCCGCACCTGCTTCTCCTTATCCTCAAGGCTATGTTCTGCGATTGTTTGTATCGGGCTATAGTGCGGCAACTGCACGAATTCTTCAGAACTTACACGCATTACTAGAACAATCGCTGGAGAGTCCTTATACGCTGAAAGTGATTGATATATTTAAACATCCGGAGCAAGCAGAAGCCGATCAGATTTCAGCAACGCCTACACTAATAAAGGTGTATCCGCGTCCGGTGCGTCGAATTGTAGGAAATTTGGACGATGCCGATCGCGTTTTACGATTGTTAGGCGCATTGGATGAAGGACTACGAGATGATTGATGCCATTTTAGAAAAAGCTCGATCGGGATTCGATTTGTCTCCTGAAGAGGGAGTCCTGTTACTCAAATCGAATGAAGTGGAAAAGATTCGCGAAATTAGCGATCGACTCCGACAAGAACAAGCCGGAGAAACTGTAACTTATGTAGTTAATCGCAACATTAACTATACAAATATCTGTGAGCAGCATTGTAGTTTCTGTGCCTTCCGCAGAGATGACGGAGACGAAGGCGCGTACTGGTTGGATTGGACACAGATTTTAGAAAAAGCGACCGATGGAGTAAAACGTGGCGCGACTGAAATCTGTATGCAGGGTGGATTGAATCCGACTGCAAAAATCAATGATAGTTCGCTGAAGTACTATCAAAAGCTAGTAGAAACGATTAAATCAGAGTTTCCGCACTTGCACCTTCATGCTTTTTCGCCGCAGGAAGTTCAATTTATTGCACGAGAAGATCATTTAACGTTTGCGGAAGTGATCGCAGCACTGAGAGATTCAGGAGTCGATTCGATGCCTGGAACGGCTGCGGAAGTGTTAGACGATTCGGTTCGGAGAGTGCTCTGCCCGGAAAAGATTGATAGTGACACTTGGATCGAGATTGTTCGGACTGTTCATGAACAAGGTGTGCCAACCACGAGCACAATGATGTCCGGACACATTGAAACACCGGAACAGCAAATCCAGCATTTCGAGAAACTACGATCGATACAACAATCCGCTAAACAATCGGGACATACCGGAATCACAGAGTTTATTTTGCTGCCCTTTGTCGGTCAAGAAGCTCCGAAACCTTTGCGGCGTAGAGTCGGACGAGATCAGCCTGTTCTAGAAGATTCATTGTTACTCACTGCGGTTGCTCGAATCTACTTAGGCAACTGGATTCCGAATCATCAGCCGAGTTGGGTCAAGTTAGGACTCTCTGGAGCCGTGGAAGCTTTGAACTGGGGCTGTAATGATATTGGTGGAACCTTGATGGAGGAACACATTACCTCAATGGCAGGCGCGATCGGCGGAACTTGTATGGAAGTTGAAACCTTGCAGAACGCGATCGCATCTCTGAGTCGTCCTTACCAACAGAGAGACACACTCTACCGATCGCTCGTTGCACTGAATTAAGAACCACGAAAGTCCTGGAAACTAAAGTCGATCGAAAAGTCGTCACAGATTCCAAAGTCTTTGCTAAAGTGACTACGGCAATACACCTCGACTTGTCACCCCCATGAACGCCCCGACCAAACCGAAACCTCAGAAACAAAAACCGCCTTTACCTCTGACGCTGGGTGCTGCCGCTGCCCTTGTGACCGGGGGGACGATCGCATTTTGGGCATTAACCCGCCAACAGCAATTAAACGTGATGCCAATCGGGGCAAGCGCCATTCCTCAAGATGCGCTCATGGTCGTTTCGGTTTCGACTGATCCGGGCAAATGGCAGCAACTCAGAGAATTTGGCACACCTCGATCGCAAGCCGCATTTGATCAAAACTTGGCACAATTGCGCGATCGCTTTCTCAAAAGTCGCAATCTCGATTTTCAACGGGATATTCAACCCTGGATTGGTAAAGAAGTCACAATGGCGTTTCTGCCGCCTCAAGCGGGTGTGAATGTGCCACCACCGGGACAAGCTGCGATTCCTCCAAATTCTCAGCCGACGGTGATGATTTTGCCGATCGCGGATGCGCTGAAAGCCAAAGAAGTTTTAGAACAGTCTCCCGCTACAAAGGGAGGCAAGTGGACTGAGCGCGATTACAAAGGCGTGAAGATTCGGGAAAATCAAGACTCACCGACTCAAAGTGCCTCGATCGCGGTTTTAGATACAACCCAAGTTTTGGTCGCGAATAATCCGACTGCGATCGAACGAGCGATCGATACGGTCAAAGGTGGCGCGTCTTTATCGCAAACCCCTGGATTTGGAGATGCGCTATCTCAGATTCAATCGGAAAATGCGATCGCCCGTCTTTACGTCAACATTCCCGCCGCTGCAAATACATCTGCTGTAAACTCTAATCGCCCAATTCCACCTCAAGATCTGGCAAGACTCCAACAAAATCAAGGATTAGCAGCAACCGCAACACTCGCGAATGAAGGAATCCAATTCAAAAGTATTTCGTGGCTGAAACCAGATAGTCAACGCAAATTTGATACGAGTAACAATGCCAAAATGATGCCAACCCGATTACCGGGAGACACGCTCATGATGGCATCTGGCGGCAATCTACAGCGATTCTGGCAAGATTACACTCAGGGCATTTCTGCGAACCCGATTCAGTTCGTGAATCCTGAAGCACTAAAGCAAGGACTGAGAACAACCGTTGGACTCGATTTAGAAAAAGATTTACTCAACTGGATGCAGGGCGAATATTCGTTATCTCTGATTCCTGCGCCTCAAGGTGCGCCCGCCAATCTGCCAGCGAGTCTGGTGTTCATGGTGCAAACCAACGATCGACGAGCCGCAGAAGAAGCCCTGAAAAAACTTGATGGTGTGATGGCAAATAAGTACGCTTTCAAGGTCGAAGAATCGAAAGTCGAAGGGCAATCTGTAGTGAATTGGTCGTTACCTGCCGCAAGTGTCAATATTACTCGTGGTTGGCTTGATGGCGATGTCGCGTTCCTCTCACTGGGTGCGCCTGTTGCGGGTTCATTTTTACCCAAACCGCCGACGACTTTAGCTGAGAATGAACTATTTCGCAAAAATACCCAATCCGAACTTGGTGCAAAGAATGGTCATTTCTTTGTGGACATGGATCGAGTGCTGAAACTGCAAAATTTTCCGCTGCTCCAGATTCCCGCAGCAAATCGAGCCATGTTAGAAGGTATTCGATCGATTGGTGTCACCGCTGCAATTACGAGCGATCGTACTTCTCGATATGATGTATTCGTTTCGTTGCAGAAAGGCAATCCGCCCGGAGCTTTACCGTAAGCGGGACTGACCGTAGGGACATAAAGAAAGAAGAACGCAGCGATCGCACTCTGGATTCCGATAGAAACAACAGCGCTGACCATGAAGCATCAATACCTCGTGATTGTCGTAGACTTGCTGTGCTGTCCACTCTGGCGGTAACTGTGCTTCTAATAAATCGTGAGCAGGCGAAACCGCTGTCGTTTCGGGAATCAATCCCAATCGAATCGCGACTCGGTGATGGTGACTATCCACAGGTAAAGCACGTCTTCTTAGATTGCTAAAAGCGAGAACGGCTGCGCTCGTTTTTCGTCCAATTCCAGGGAAAGATTCGAGCCAGTTTCGGGCTTCTTCCACGCTCAAATCGGATAGGAAATCGATCGACAATTCGCCTCGCTGTTCGGTGATCTGTTGCAAAATTTGTTTGAGTCTCAGCGCTTTTTGATCTGCCCAAGTGCAAGAGATAATTTCTCTTTCGATCTCTTTTTCCGAAGCGTCTCGCACCGCTTCCCAGGTTGGAAATTTTGCCTTTAATTGTTTGAATGCGCGATCGGAGTCTGCGTTTTTTGTTCGATGTGATAACAATGCCGAAACTAATTCGCTCAATGGATCGAGGCTGTGAAAATAAGGAATTGGGCAGCCGTATTCTTTGCATAAGCGATCGTGAATTTGAATCAGCTTTTCTTGAAGTTCGGGAGTAACAGAGGGAGTTTTCGATCGCATAAAAAAAAGGGATGAAAACCTAATATCTATCAGGTCATCCCTAATCTTGAACTCTTCTTCGTGAGAGATTTAGAACGGCGAAAGGCTGATCGAGTTCACCCGTTTCGCATCTTTGGGCGGTGTGAATTGGAACGTATTGCCTGCAACTTTTGGATTTACAATTCGCCGCTGAATCGTCTCAGTCATCACAATATCGAATCCGCTGGCGTTACCTGTGAGGCTGATTTGCTTAATGAGGGAATCGATCGGGTTAATCGCCAATTCGTAGGTAAAACCGCGTTGTCGATCGGGATAGCTGTAAACCACTAAGTCGCCAAAATCCGTCCGCTTAGTTGTACTCTTCACTTCTGGTGGAATCATTGCGCTCAACTGAGCTTGTAGAGCAGGATTGTCAAATCCACCCTGACTGTTGAACTCTTTGAGGCTAGGAGCCATCATCATGTAAAGCATGGATGACATTCCAATCACGAAATTATCGTTCCGTCGATCGAACTCTGCATAAGGCATCGTCATGAACTGCTTGAGGTCGGCGCGATAAATCGAAACCGTCTGACCATCTGACACGATCGTAAATCTCGGAGTTGTCTCATTACCGACTCTGACCTCTGAGCGAAACCGATTCGGAGATTGCACGATCGTCTGAGTGCGAAACTGAATATTTGCAGCAACTCCACTCCGTGAACCGTTAATCTGAGTCACAGATTCAGTCTGAAACGCAGAAACGTTCAGAGCTTTGTCTGCGGCTTTGAAGAGGAGGGCGAGATCTTGCGATCGAGAAGTCGATCGAGGTTGAGTCTGAGAAACAGCGGGCGCGGAATGGACGATCGGCGCACCGATGAGCACCGTCATCGCGAGAGATACCATTCCCAATCGAGAAATAAAACGCATAGAGAAGCTTTGCTGTGAATTTGAGAGAATTAATTTGAGGAAGCCCTGCGATACCACCATAGAAAATTTCTACCTCCACGTCATTAGGGTTGGGATTTCCGCCCGTGAGATTGCGTATTCGTTCGGCAGAAACACGCTACTCTGGAATAGATATTTCCTGATCAGTTCCTCTTATGTTTGACGCTCTTGCCGATCGCTTAGAACAAGCCTGGAAAAAAGTTCGCGGTCAAGACAAAATCTCTGAATCGAATGTGAAAGATGCCTTACGGGAAGTGCGTCGTGCTTTGCTTGAAGCCGATGTGAACCTGCAAGTCGTCAAAGATTTTGTCGCAGAAGTCGAACAGAACGCCCTCGGAGCGGAAGTTGTCTCCGGAGTCCGTCCCGATCAGCAATTTATTGAAATTGTCTACAACGAACTCGTCAAAGTCATGGGAGACGCGAATGTTCCCTTGGCTGAAGCAGACACGGCTCCGACGATCGTATTAATGGCAGGTTTGCAAGGAACCGGAAAAACGACTGCGACCGCAAAACTCGCTCTCCATCTGCGGAAAGAAAATAAGAAAGCATTATTAGTTGCGACAGACGTTTATCGACCTGCTGCGATCGACCAATTGATCGCCCTCGGTAAGCAAATTAATATCCCTGTGTTCGACATGGGGAAAGATGCTGATCCGGTTGAAATCGCTCGTCAAGGGGTCGATCGAGCCAGAGCCGAAGGCGTTGATGTCGTAATTGTCGATACTGCCGGACGTTTGCAGATTGACGAATCGATGATGGGCGAACTTAAGCGCATCAAGGACACGATTCAGCCGCATGAAACGCTGCTCGTCGTGGATGCGATGACAGGTCAAGAAGCCGCGAACTTGACTCGTACCTTTCATGAGCAAATCGGAGTCACAGGCGCAATTCTGACCAAAATGGATGGTGACACTCGTGGGGGTGCAGCACTTTCCGTTCGTCGGATTTCTGGACAGCCGATCAAATTCATCGGGATCGGGGAAAAAGTCGATGCGTTACAGCCGTTTTATCCCGATCGCATGGCATCGCGAATTCTCGGTATGGGCGATGTCCTGACGCTGGTTGAAAAAGCCCGCGAAGAAGTAGACATGGCAGAAGCCGAAAAAATGCAGGAGAAGATTCTCACTGCACAATTCGACTTTACTGACTTCCTCAAACAAACTCGCCTGCTCAAAAATATGGGATCGCTTGGCGGAGTCATGAAGCTGATTCCGGGTATGGGCAAAATGGTCAACGAAGAACAGCTTCAAAAAGGTGAAGAACAACTGAAAAAAGCCGAAGCAATGATCGGTTCGATGACGGTTGAAGAGCGTAAGAATCCTGATTTGTTGGCAAATTCTCCCAGTCGTCGCAAGCGGATTGCTAGAGGTTCGGGACACTCGGATAAGGAAGTCGGCGAACTGGTGAGCAACTTCCAGAGAATGCGATCGCTGATGCAGCAAATGGGTTCTGGTCAAATGGGCTTCCCTGGAATGGGTGGCGGAATGCCAATGGGCGGACTTCCCAATCCGTTTGGTGGCGGCAATCCATTCGGTGGCGGTATAGGCGGCGGAATGCGTCCCCCACAACCGGGATTTAGAGGCTATCAAGGCGGCGGTAAGAAGAAGAAAGGCGGCAAAGATAAGAAGAAAAAGGGCTTTGGTAATTTGTAGCGTGTCGATGACGTGATGTTTAGCGATAGATATCACGTCGATGCCCGACTTTGATGACCGTGATAATGAGTTGTTTATCTTGAATCTGATAAACAACTCGATAGTTTTTCAAGACTCGAATTCTGTACAAGTCCTTGTCACCTTTTAGCTTCTTGCACCCTTCAGGGCGCAGATTGTCAGCTAAAGTTTCTACTTGCTCGGTGATTGCAATTTGAACCTCTTCGCGAAGTTTACGGAACTGACGTAATGCCGTTGAGCTAAAGCCGACTTCATAACTCATTTATTTCAATCCCAACTCTCGCTTGACCTCAGAAAGAGGAATGAAGCCTCCTTCAGCAAGCGCGGCTTCCGCATCTTCAATATCTTCCGCATCTTCAAGTGCTTCCAAAGCAGCTTCCTTGTGTTGTAGAAACTGAATAAAATCTAGAACCTCTTCCCAACGATCACTTGGAAGTTGTTCTAAGTTTTGGAGAATCGAGTCTTTACTCACCATTGCAATTAAAAATCATGCTTTGCTTAGTGTCAGCTTAACATCTGGTCAGTATCACGATCGTAAGGAACACCTGTGAACATCCTCACCTCACTGATTTGTGAAACGCTGATGTTCAAGCCAGTTCTTACCCTATGGAGAAATTCCGATGAAACTGAGTACGATCGCTAAAATTGCCCTACTTCCAATCACAGCCGTGACAATGGAAATCGTTCAACAAATGCCCGATACGTTTGAGCACCAAGCCTCACAATCCTCGTACAAATAGAGTTCTGCTCAGATTGCCGCGCCCATGTTACCATAACTATTCCGGGAAGTATGGCAAATTCCGCCATATCACTTTGTAACTACTAATAAGGAGTCCTCGGTTTTAGTTATGCTCAAATTGAGATTAAAGCGCTTCGGTAAAAAACGCGAAGCTAGTTATCGGATTGTGGTCGCTCAAAGCACCACCCGCCGCGATGGTCGTCCGTTGGCAGAAGTCGGATTTTATAATCCGCGATCGGATGAAGTCCGGTTAGATGTGCCTGTCATTCTCGATTGGTTAAAGAGAGGCGCACAGCCAACCGATACCGTTCGTGATATTCTCTTCAAGAACAACGTGCTTGAGCAATTGAAATCTGAATCCGTCTAAAGCTTGTGAAATCTGCAACTCCTGATTATGCCGGACTGATCCGGTTTCTCGTTCAACCCTTTTTAGAAACGCCTGATGCACTGCGGGTCGATTGCGAAGTGTTAGTCAATGGATCGCGCATTTGGGTGCGACTGGCGTTTGAAGGGACAGATAAAGGGCGCGTCTTTGGGCGCGGCGGTCGAAATGTTCAGGCAATTCGCAGCGCGATCGAGGGAGTGGCGGCATCAGCCGGACAAACGGTAAGTTTGGATATTTATGGCAGTGGACAGCATCGGGAGAACGGTGGACAGCATCGGGAGAACGACGATGATCGTCCACCCCGTCCGCCTCGGTCTTCACCGCGTCCAGATGCTCCCAGACGACCGATGAAAAATTAGTGTTTTGAAAGCATCTCTGTGTGGGGTGCTTTTTTTAACGAAACAATCGATCGACCTGACAGGAAAACTCAGGCAAGAGCGGAGAAGTCATCGTATCTCCGGGTAAGAGTGTTGCAACGAGAATGAGTTGAGCGTTTTCGCGGCGGTAAATTTCGAGGCGTTGAGCGGTGCGATCGACAATCCAATATTCTTGTACGCCTTGAGTTGAATAGAGTTTGAGTTTGGCAGAACGATCGCGATCTTCGTTGGCTTTTCCAGGTGAGAGGACTTCGACGACTAATTCCGGTGCGCCCTGGAAATGTCCCGCTTCATCGACGATTTGAGCATAGCGATCGCGACTCACCCACACAACATCTGGAGAAACATTGTCGGCATCTGAAAAAATCAAACCCGGCATGACGAACGCTTCACCAAGTTCAGATTCGGTTGACCAGTCATCAAGAACGGCGAAGATTCTTCCGGTAACTTTTTGATGTTGGCAGTGGGGCGATCGCGTCACAAACAGTTCTCCATCAATAATTTCGTATCGAATCCATTCGTTATCAGGCATGGCTTCGATGTCTTGAATTGTCCAACGAACGCTGCTTTTCGTTTGGCTCATGGATTTTTAATCTTGAAACTATCTTGATTGTAGATTTTCTCGACTCAATCGCAGATGAAACCCCTAGACTAGAGATAGAATCCTTCTTTGGGTATTGCATGGTCGAAACATTTACGCTGCCTTTACCAAGTCCTGAGAGCGCGATCGCGCTCTCTGGCGATCGAGAAGATAATTTGAAAACACTTGCCCGTCAAACTGGAGCGACGATCGTTCTACGAGGGCAGGATTTGTTGATTACTGGAACACCGAATCAGATTGAGTTGATTAAACGATTGATCGGTGCGCTGGAATCTTCTTGGAGTAAAGGACAGGCGATTTCGAGTGTGGATATTCTAACCGCCCGTCATGCGCTGGATACGCAGCAAGAAGGCGAATTAGAAACGATTCAGCAGGATGTACTGGGACGGACGCGCCGAGGGGAAGCAGTTCGAGCGAAAACGTTTCGGCAACGGCAATATATTCAATCGGTGAGAACGCATGATTTGACATTCTGTATTGGTCCTGCTGGAACTGGAAAAACTTATCTCGCGGCAGTTTTGGCGATTCAAGCGCTGTTATCGAATCAGTATGAGCGATTGATTTTGACTCGACCCGCAGTAGAAGCAGGAGAAAGATTAGGATTCTTGCCGGGAGACTTGCAGCAGAAGATCGATCCTTATCTGCGTCCGCTTTATGATGCGCTTTACGAATTTGTGGAGCCTGAGAAAATTAGCGGATTGATGGAACGTGGAATTATTGAAGTTGCACCGATCGCTTATATGCGCGGACGAACTTTGAATAATGCGTTTGTGATTATTGATGAAGCGCAAAATACAACGCCTGCACAAATGAAAATGTTACTGACTCGGATTGGGTTTAAATCCAAAATGGTCGTAACCGGAGATTTAACACAAACAGATTTACCATCACAGCAGGAATCAGGATTGGCAATGGCGCAGAAGATTTTGAAATCGATCGATACGATCGCATTCTGTACCTTGAACAAAGCTGATGTCGTGCGTCACCCGCTCGTGCAGAGAATTGTTGAGGCTTATGAACAGTATGAACGCTGATACGCTGTCGGTGATTTTCAAAGTGATGGGAGCGTCTTTATTGATTGCGATCGCGATTAAATATCTCGCTCCTTTTGCAGAGATTGAGCAAACCACTTTTAACGTACTGTTGGCAGTATTATCGCCCACGATTATTCTGGCAACTGTACTGTTGGTTTCTCTCAAAGATGGTTAGCTATCAATTTCCAGATGATTTCCAATGGGGCACTGCGACTTCTGCATATCAAATTGAAGGCGCGGTGAACCGAGACGGACGTAAACCGAGCGTTTGGGATACGTTCAGTGCGAAAAAAGGAAGTACGCTTGGCGGAGATACAGGCGAAATTGCTTGCGAACATTACGATCGATACAAAGATGACATTAAGCTAATGGCAGAATTGGGCGTGAAACACTACCGATTCAGCATTTCTTGGTGTCGAATTATTCCTGATGGGCGTGGGGCAGTCAATGAAGCGGGAATCGATTTCTACCGTCGATTAGTCGATTGTTTGCTTGATCACGGAATTACACCTTGGGCAACCTTGTTTCATTGGGACAGTCCGCAAGCATTGGAAGATCGATACGGGTCTTGGCGCAGTCGGGAAATGGCGCAAGATTTTGCAGATTATGTGAGTGCAGTTGTTTCGCGATTGGGCGATCGCATTACAAACTGGATGACGCTCAACGAAATCACCTGCTTTACGCACATGGGATACGACGTTTTAGAGAAGCCAAAACACGCTCCCGGAACGTATGTCGGTTCAAGAAAAGAAGTTTGGCAGACTTCACATCATGCGTTACTTGCTCACGGGTTAGCGTGTCAGGCGATTCGATCGAACTCAAAACAATCCTCGATCGGCTTAGTCGATAACTTTGGTGTGACCGTTCCAATTAACGAATCTCCTGAAAATATTGAAGCTGCTAAAAAAGCCTTTCAGTATCACTGCCAGAACGGTGGAATTATCTATCCAGCATTAACAGGCGAATATAATCGAGCGTTTCTAGAACAGTTGAAAAATGATACTCCAGAGATTCAACAAGGTGATCTCGAAATCATTCATCAACCTTTAGATTTTGTGGGACTAAATATTTACACTGCAACTTATATTCGAGCAGCAGACAATTGGCAGGGATGTGAATGGATCGATTTTCCCAAAGCTTATCCAGCGTTGAATATGCCGTGGTTGCAATTGGTTCCAGAATCGTTGTACTGGGGAATTCGTCACGTTAGCGAAACTTTGAATCGACCGGATCTAAACGTTTTTATTACTGAAAACGGATGTGCTGCTCAGGATCAATTAAAACGGTCTGGAGAAGTGTTGGATCTCGATCGTATTCTTTATCTTCGTCAGCATCTCCAAGGCGTTCATCGAGCTGCTACAGAAGGCTATCCGATCAAAGGCTATTTTGTTTGGAGCTTTATGGATAATTTTGAATGGGCGTGGGGATACGATCGACGATTTGGCATCACCTATGTAGATTACAAAACTCAGCGACGCATCCCGAAATCGAGTTATCACTGGTACGCTGAGTGTATTCGCCAAAATCGCGTCGTATGAAAAGATTTCCCTGGCTATCCTCAGCTTTATTGTTCGCTGCGTATGCCACATTCGGCAAAATCGTGATTTCTACCGCTCATCTTTGGACATCGATCGCATCTGCGGCAGGGCTTGGAGTCGTACTCGCAATCATTTTGATGCACCCGCTGACCAGTTCTGAGAAAATGCTGGCGAAATGGTTTCGCTCCGATACGGTTGCATTTATGAGTTTGCTTGCCTTTGCTGCATTTGCCTCCATTCTGCTCAACTGGTTCAAAATCTTTTTGCCAATCATTATGGTGCTCACCGCAGAAGCATTAGTGCGATTGGATTTGCAGACCGCAGAATACACCCAGAACCAAACATTAGGAATTTTGGTTGTAGTCGCTTGGCTCGGTCTGGGATTGGGATGGGCAATGACGCTGATTTAACGATCGTAAAACAATCGCGCATCTAAACTCCCTTGCTCCCGCAGATATTGAACGACTTGCTCTGCTTCCCGTTGATTAGAAAACGGACCGACTGCCAAATGCAATCCACGAGGACGATCGCGAATTCGTAACAGCGAAGGAGTTACACCCAAACGAATAGCTCGATCGCGATATTCCTGCACCTCTCGCTGACTTCCCGGAACGATCGCATAAAATCCCCGTTCGGCATTTCCAAATTCTGGCGATCGACCTGTGATCTGAGCACTGATTCCTTGTGAGGCTAATCGGGAAACTTGCTGACGGGCGTTGAATTCATCGCCATATAATCCTGCTTGAATCACCCTGCGTCCACCAAAGTTTTGAATAAACGCATCCGGTTGAATCGATCGAACTTGCTGCAACACAAATGGACTATTACTATCCACAATCACCCGATATCCGCCATTCACCGGACGAGCTACTGGATTGGGTTGGGGCGCGGTAAACACTCGTTCATTCGGTGAATCGATCGGGACATTCGGAGCGGGCGCAACTGGAATCGAGGGCAATGGCGCACTGGGTGGAACAAGAGGAACATTGGTGGGAGGTGGCGGTAAGGGTTGTTGTGCGGTCACAACGCTGATTTGACCCAATCCTACAATCAAGCCAATGGCAATGTTCGTTCCAACCCGTTTCATTTGACCTCGCATAGATGCCCAAACAACGACTGAATTGCGGTCAGTGTACCATGTTGGGTCTCGATCGCTTCACCTTTGTGAACTTGGTCAAAATTACCTCAAACCGCTAGAATGTTACGTAACTTCACAATTTATTTAGAGGTTTGAATCTTGCAGTCTGCTTACCTCCTCGTCACGCATGGCAGTCGAGATATTCGTCCCCAGATCGCGATCGATCAATTACGCGATCGCATTGAGCAGCGTTTATCTGTTCCCGTTGGAGCCGCTGTTTTAGAATGCGCCCCGACTGAATTGCATGAACAAATCGAAGAGTTCAGCCGCCAGCATCCGACCCTTTCAGAAATCAAAATTGTGCCGCTGTTTCTGTTGCCCGGAGTTCATGTCAAAGAGGATATTCCGGAGCAAATTGCGATCGCAAAATCTCGCATCAGTCCAAAACTCGAACTTCTTCCACATCTCGGAAGCCACTCTGGAATGGTGGAAGTTCTCGCTTCAAGAATTGCTCAAATTCCCGCAGATGCTCGAATTCTGATGTCTCATGGCAGTCGTCGTGCAGGCGGAAATACTCCAATTGATCAAATGGCAACCGCGATCGATGCCGTTTCTGCTTATTGGTCAGTCGAGCCAAAATTAGAAACGCGCATTCTAGAATTGAAACAGCGAGGATGTCAGGAAATCGCAATCTTGCCGTACTTTCTCTTCTCAGGCGGAATTACAGATGCGATCGCTCAATCCATCCAAGCCTTATCCGAACAACATCCCGATCTGACGCTGCAATGGTTAACTCCGTTTGACTTCTGCGAAGATCTGGTGCGATTGATTATTGACTTTATCGCGGTGCAAACTTCAGCCGAATTGCTAACGCGATCGAGCAAATAACCGCATATTCTCTAATAAAGCGTGACAATTTTTAAGATCTTTTCAGATGTCATGTAGCAAAAGTAACAAATTGAATTTTTCAGACTGATTACCGTGAGATACTCAATTCTCACCCGTTTTCCCTACACTCGCCTCATGGTCAATACAACAGAAGCTGCTGGTAAGGTTTATTTAGTCGGCGCGGGACCGGGCGATCCAGGTCTCATGACTCTGAAAGGAAAAGCATTGCTCGAATGTGCAGATGTCGTCGTTTACGATGCGCTAGTCAGTGAACCGATTTTGGCGATGATTAACCCGATCGCTGAAAAGATCGATGCAGGAAAACGGCGCGGACGGCATTCAATGGCACAAGATGAAATCAATCAGCTATTAATCGATAAGGCTCATGAAGCTGCGATCGTGGTTCGATTAAAAGGTGGCGATCCATTTATTTTCGGACGTGGTGGCGAGGAAATGCTCGATCTCGTTGCGGCAGGTGTTTCAGTCGAAATGGTTCCAGGCATTACTTCTGGAATTGCGGCTCCAGCCTATGCGGGAATTCCGTTAACTCATCGATCGTATAGTTCCTCTGTCACCTTCGTCACTGGACACGAAGAAGCTGGAAAGTATCGTCCTGCGGTGAATTGGAGCGCGATCGCTCACGGTTCAGAAACGATCGTCATTTACATGGGCGTTCATCATCTGCCGCACATTATTGAACAACTGCACCAAGCAGGAATGAGCTTAGAAACGCCGATCGCAATGGTGCGCTGGGGAACTCGACCGGAGCAAGAAGAACTAATCGGAACGCTTGAAACGATTTGCGCTCAGATGGAAGCTGCGGACTTTAAAGCGCCAGCGATCGCGGTAATCGGTAATGTCGTAAATTTGCATGAAATCTTGTCGCAATGTCGTCCACAATTTCTAGATATAGCAAGAGACAAAGGAATCTAGATATGATTGCGATCGAGCTACCAATGGAGAAAATTATCGAATTCTGCGATCGATGGAACGTGACCGAATTTGCTCTCTTTGGTTCCGTCCTACGCGACGACTTTCGCCCCGATAGCGATATCGATGTCATGGTTGTCTTTGATCCGGATGCTCGCCCGACCCTATTCGATTTAACATACATGGAAGATGAATTGAAACAGGTTTTTCAACGCGACGTTGACCTTGTTACTCGCAAAGGGATCGAATCGAGCCGAAACTATCTACGTCGAAACGCGATTCTCTCGTCTGCTCAGGTAATCTATGGAACGGGATCTACAATCTCTGCTTGATATGCTACAGTCCGCCCAAATTGTGATGAACTACATAGCAGGACGATCGCGGGCTGAACTCACAACCGATTTGCAATTCCAAGATGCAATCATCCGAAGGCTTTTAATCATTGGCGAAGCCGCAAGACGAATTTCTGAAACAACTCGACAAACTTTAACTACAATTCCCTGGTTTGCAATCAATGGTATGCGAAATCGTCTCGTACACGAATACGACGAAATTGATCTGGACACGGTTTGGGATACTGTAATCAATAGCTTACCGATGCTAATTTCAGAGCTAGAAAGGATCGTTCCTCCCAACCCATGATTGAGTTTTATGTTGAAGAAAGCGGCGATCGAATCGATCGATATCTCGCGGATCAGCTTCCAGAGTTGTCTCGATCGCGCATTCAAAAATTAATCGAACTTGGTCACGTCCAAGTGAATGGCGCACTTTGCAAATCCAAAAAAGCCGAAGTCGAAGACGGTGATTTCATCCAAATTGAACTTCCCGAAGTCCAACCGCTTGAACTTAAACCTGAAGCGATTCCGTTAGAGGTTCTCTACGAAGATGATTCACTAATTATCGTAAATAAATCTGCCGGAATGGTTGTACATCCATCAGCCGGACACGAATCAGGAACTTTAGTGAATGCTTTATTGGCACATTGTGAAACGCTACCGGGAATCAATGGAGTGCAACGTCCGGGAATCGTGCATCGATTAGATAAAGACACAACAGGCGCGATCGTAGCCGCCAAAACTGAGCAAGCCTTTCATCATTTACAAGAACAATTTCGCACCAAGACGGCACGACGAGATTATTACGCGATCGTATACGGCGCACCGAAACAAGAGAGCGGCACGATCGATCAACCGATTGGGCGGCATCCCGTCGATCGACAAAAACAAGCGATCGTTCCTGAAGAAAAAGGTGGCAGACGTGCGATCACTCATTGGCAAGTCAAAGAACGATTAGGAAACTACTCGCTATTACAATTCGAGCTAGAAACGGGAAGAACTCATCAAATTCGAGTTCATAGCGCCTTTATCGGGCATCCGGTTGTTGGCGATCCGGTTTATAGCTCTGGTCGATCGATTGGTGTGAATCTTCCTGGGCAAGCGCTTCATGCTTGGAGACTTAAATTAATTCATCCAGTGACAGAACAATGGATCGAAGCGATCGCGCCTGTTCCCAAATATTTCACAACCTTGCTAGAGATTCTGAGAAAGCGATCGTAAAAGATTTGGGAGATGAGTCACTCTTCGCTGACATCATCGATACGCTTTCTACCTTAGAGGGTGTTTGAGAAGTATAAAAAGCGGCTTTGCTGCGTTGCCAGTCCGCCCGGACATAAATCTCCGGGCTAATGGAAGAAACCCCGCTGAAGCGGGCTGGGAGCGTAATTCGGAGTTCTTAGCCCAATTTAGTGGGCTTCCCACGATTAGCCCGGAGATTCATTTCCGGGCGGGTGAATGCGATGAACGATGACTTCTCAAACACCCTCTTAAAAAGGTTTTGGAGTTCAAACTTTGGCAAGCAACGAATCTCCCAGAAATCTCCCAGAAATCGCGCAAAAGGTGTAAAACGGATAGAATCACTCTTCTGAAAGTGGCGCGATCGACGTATGAAATTTTCTGCTCCGACAGGTTTTTGGCGATTCTGGGCATTCGCGATGGTGACGTTTTGCTTGGCGCTCACCGTAACCGCTTGCAATCCACAAGGCTACAAAACTCAGGCTGCAAGAGTTCCGCAAATCATTGATACGGTTCTCAGCGATCCAAAGTCATTTAACTATGCACTGATTAACGAAGATCCAAACGTGACTGGATTTGTTTATGTTGGATTGATTAATGAGAATGCACTGACGGGACAACTCGAACCTGAACTGGCGGAGAAATGGGAAATTTCGCCTGATAAGAAGAGAGTGACTTTTACCCTGCGGGAAGGCTTGAAATGGTCGGATGGTCAGCCGTTGACCTCTGATGATGTTGTCTTTACGTTTCAGGATGTTTTTCTCAATCCGAAGATTCCGACCGATATTCAGGATGTGTTGCGGATTGGAAAAAGTCGAGCGCTGCCGGGTGTGCGGAAAATTGACGATCGACGAGTGGAATTTACGACTCCTGAACCGTTTGCGCCATTCGTTCGAGTGACAGGTGGATTGGGAATTTTGCCGAAACATATCTTAGAAGAAACAGTAAAAAATACTGATTCCAAAGGCAACCCTCTGTTTCTTTCGACTTGGGGAACTGATACTGATCCCAAAAAAGTGGTTGGGAATGGTCCTTATACGATCGATCAATATGTCGCGACTCAGCGAGTCATCTTCAAACGAAATCCGAACTACTGGCGCAAAGATGCTCAAGGCAATCAGCAGCCTTTCATCGAGCGAATTATTTGGAGCGTTGTCGAGAATCAGAATACGATTCTGTTGCAGTTTCGATCGGGCGGTTTAGATATTTCTGAGCCGATTCGTCCAGAAGATTTTCCGATTCTGAAAAAGCAAGAGAAGCAAGGGGATTTCACAACTTTTGTCGGTGGTATTCGACCTGTGACCACGTTTATGGCGTTCAATCTGAATCAAGGACGCAGAAACGGAAAGCCAGTCGTTGATCCGGTGAAATCGAAGTGGTTTAATAATCCGAAATTCCGACAAGCGATCGCGTATGGCATCGATCGCGAACGGATGAATACGAATATCTTTCGAGGTTTAGGGGGACTGATTAATTCAACGATTATTGAGTCTAGCCCGTACCATCTCAGTCCAGAACAAGGATTGAAAGTCTACAACTTTGACCAAACTCGATCGAAAGAATTGCTGAAAGAAGCAGGGTTTAGATTGAACGATCGTGGACAGCTTACCGATGCTGAAGGAAACGCAGTTCGGTTTACTTTAATGACCAATGCTGGAAACGTTGTGCGAGAAGCAATGGTCGCTCAGATTAAGCAAGATTTGAGCCAATTGGGAATTCAAGTTGATATCAATCCAATCAACTTCGGGGTGTTGATTGATAAGCTGGATAACACTCAAGAATGGGAGTCTTATCTGTTAGCAATGGGTGGCAGTAAAGAGCCGAATAGTGGCGCGAACGTGTGGTTGCCGGATAGTCGATCGCATAGTTTTAATCAGTCTGCGGGTCCTGGAAAACCACCGCTTGAAGGTCGAGTCGTAGCAGATTGGGAAGCAGAAATTGGACGGCTTTATGTTGAAGGCGCACAAGAATTAGACGAAACCAAACGGAAACAAATTTATGGAGAAATCCAGAAAATTGCTCAGGAATATTTGCCTTGGATTCCGTTGGTAAATGCGCGAGTGATGGCTGTTGTGCGAAATCGGGTGCAAGGAGTGAATTATCCTGAGACGGGTGGCGCATTGTGGAACCTTCACGAATTGAGAGTTGAGGATTGATATGAAGGTTCTGCACCGAGGCTTCGTTTTGATTTTAGCGATCGCTTCTCTTTTTCTATCAGGTTGCAATCCACGAGACTATAAAACTCAAGCCGCACAAGTTCCACAATTAGTATTAGTCAGTCCCACTGATCCAAAAACGTTTAATTACGCAAACAATCAAACGTTTCCAAGCGTATTTCCGTTTATTTATGAGGGACTGACGAAAGAGAATGGTGTGACTGGAGAATACGAACCTGCATTAGCAGAATCGTGGAAGTTTTCGCCTGACAATAAGCGAGTTGTTTTTACCCTTAGACCAAATTTGAAATGGTCAGATGGGAAACCTTTAACAGCGGATGATGTTGTTTTTACTTATGAGGATATTGTCTTTAATCCGCAAATTCCAACGGATCAGAAAGAGAGTATTCAGATTGGAACGAAGAAGATTTTTCCGAAAGTACGGAAGATTAGCGATCGACAAGTTGAGTTTATTCTCCCCGAACCTTTTGCCCCGTTGCTTGCCGCGACCGCTGCCCCAGATGGCATTATGATCTTGCCGAAACATGCCCTTTCTGATGCGGTTACGAAGAAATTACCTGACGGAAATCCAGCGTTTATTTCAACCTGGGGAACCGATACTGATCCGAAGAAAATCATCACAAACGGCGCTTATGTGATTGATAGTTACAGCGCTGCACAACGATTAGTATTGAAACGAAATCCGAATTATTGGCGGAAGGATCAAGCTGGAACACAATTGCCTTATATCGATCGAATTGTTTGGCAGTTTATTGAAAACCAAGATACTCAATTGTTGAGATTTCGATCGGGCGATTTGGATGTGATGGGGGATACAAGACCGCTCCGACCAGAGTATTTTTCATTGCTTAAACGAGAAGAAGACCGTGGAAATTTCCAAGTCTTAAATGGTGGTCCTTGGTCGGGAGTTTTATACCTTACATTCAATTTGAGTAAGGCAAAAGATGAGAATGGAAAACCATTTGTTGATCCGGTTAAATCACGCTGGTTTAACACCGTAGAATTTCGGCAAGCGGTGGCTTATGGAATCGATAGAGATCGAATCAATACGAATTTGTTTCGAGGCTTAGGAGTTGTACAAAATTCTCCGATTTCTGTACAAAGTCCGTTCTCATTGAAAGAAGGATTAAGAGTCTATAACTATAATCCAGAGAAATCGCGAGAACTGCTAAAAAAAGCGGGATTCAAATATAACGATCGAGGACAATTATTCGATTCAGAAGGCAATCGCGTTAAGTTCACATTGCTGACGAATTCTAATAACTTAACGCGGGTTGCGATCGGCGCTCAAGTTCGACAAGATCTTGCCAAAATCGGAATCGAAGTCGATTACAATCCAATCAATTTCAATGTGTTAGTCGATAAAACAAATGGCTCTAGAGAGTGGGATGCTCACATGATTGGTTTTACCGGAGGGATTGAACCGCAAGGACTTGCAAATCTCTGGATGACAAGCGGTGGATCACATTCGTTTAATCTCGCTCAACAGCCTGGACAGCCGAAGATTCAGGGCTATGTGGCAAATGATTGGGAGAAAGAAATCGATCGATTATTTATCGAAGGAGCGCGGGAACTCGATCGAGAAAAACGCAAAGCCATCTACGGCGAATTCCAAAAATTAGTGCAAGAACAACTTCCAGTCATTCACCTAGTCAACGATTCTGCAATCATGGCAGTTCGCAATCGAGTTCAAGGCTTGAAATACTCTGGTTTACCGAGTTGGGGATTGTGGAATATCCAAGAACTTAGAATAAAAGAGTAAGCTGTGTGTCCCCAAAATGAGTCAACCCGAAGCGATTAAAGCCTTACTCGATCAAGTTTCTCAAGGCAAAATTAGTTCTGCCGATGCGCTCGATAAATTGAAGTATCTGGCGTATGAACCTGTCGGCGGATTTGCCAATATTGACCATCATCGATCGCTGAGAACGGGTTTCCCTGAAGTGATTTGGAGTCCTGGCAAAACTCCCGAACAGATTGCCCAAATCATGGAAGCCTTGCGTGGTAAAGCTTCGACTGTAATGGCGACTCGCATGGAAGCAGAGGTTTACGCTTGGGTCAAAGAGATGGTTCCTGATGCAATTTACTATCCAATGGCTCGAATCTGTTCCTTAAATCCAGTTCAGTCACCAACTCATCAGGGTACGATCGGCATTCTTTCGGCTGGAACGGCTGATTTACCTGTAGCAGAAGAAGCGGCGATTACGGCTGAATTGTGCGGGTTTCGAGTGCAGCGACTTTGGGATGTAGGTGTTGCTGGTATTCATCGCTTACTTAGCAATGTTCATGTACTTTCGGAAGCTGATGTTTTGATTGTTGTGGCGGGAATGGAGGGAGCCTTGCCGAGCGTTGTAGCGGGATTATCGGATTGTGCGATCGTTGCTGTTCCGACAAGTATCGGATACGGTGCTAGTTTTAACGGCTTGTCTGCGCTATTAACGATGTTGAATTCTTGCGCTACTGGGATCGGAGTTGTCAATATCGACAATGGATTTGGCGGAGCAATGTTAGCAGGTCAGATTCTTAGAACGGCAGCAAAACTGAAATCGCGATTATGAGTACTCTGCAATGAAATTGAACTGTTCGTCGTAAACTTCAAACTTGGTTTCATATCCAGCCCAGCGTAATGGCTTGGATAACGATTCAAGCACGATCAAAATCTCCTCTCGATCGCCTGCGACTGATCCATTAAATAGCCAAGGTTCTCCTTGTTGTGCTTTTCGGGCTTCAAACTCAAACGTTTCTGTTTTGATATGAAGTGTCTCGCTACTATTGAACTGGCTTCTGTAAACATAGACTTGCGAGTTTGTTAGCCCTAGATGAATCCGCAGTACCTCTGCAACTCTTTCTAGAGAAGTGTTGAGGAAGAGAAAGCCGTACACATTACACGCAGAAGGTAAGTCTTTCATCTAAGAACTACCTTAAACACATTCACAAGGCTGTTTTTGGGGTTGCAATCGCGCCAAGATTTGCTTTAGCACGATCGCTGTCCAATCAATGTCTTCTTCGGTCGTGTATCGTCCCAAGGTTAAGCGAATTCCTGATTTTGCGGCTCGATCGCTATATCCCATCGCTAACAAGATCGAACTTGGTTTTAATGTACCGCTACTACAGGCAGCCCCCGCACTAATCCCGATTCCGGCAAGATTCATCTGGCGTACAAGTGCTTTTCCGTTCAAGCTTTCGCCATCGGCATCGGGTAGACAAAAGCTCACATGATGCGGCAAGCGATGAATCCGATCGCCCGTTACAACCAGTTCAGGAACATCCGAAAGCTGATCAAAGAGTCGATCGCGTAATCGAATTAATCTCGGTGTTTCGGTTGGTAATTCTTGGGCGCTTAATTCGGCAGCAATGCCAAAACTCGCGATCGTCGGTAACGCTTGAGTGCCCGATCGTAGTTTCCCTTCTTGTCCTCCACCTCCAAGCAACGGCACTAATTCTACGCCGGGACGAACATAGAGCGCTCCTGATCCCTGACAGCCATAGAGTTTGTGACTCGATAGTGAAAGTAAATCGATCGGTAACTGTTGCACATCGATCGGTAATCTTCCCGCAACTTGAACCGCATCCGTGTGGAAGATTGCGCCATGATTGCGAACGATTTGACCGAGTTGTGAGATCGGTTGAACGGTTCCGACTTCGCTTTGCCCGTAAATGATTGAAACGAGAACGGTGTTCGATCGTAGTGCCGCCTGCAAATCAGCCGGATTCACTTGTCCAAACACATTCACAGGTAAGCGCGTCACTTCCCAGCCCCATTGTTCTAAAAGTCGAGCGGGTTCAGAGATCGCCGAATGTTCTACGCTCGAAATGATCAAGTGCTGTGGCGTGCTGTATTGATGCGCGATACCCATGATCGCTAGATTGTTCGACTCTGTGCCACCCGAAGTAAACACGATCGATTCTTCAGACGCATTGATCAATCGGGCAACTTGCACTCTCGATCGCTCTAGAATCGTGGCAGCGCGATTTCCCCAGACGTGCAGACTTGATGGATTGCCCCATTGCTCGGTTAAAACTTGCTGCATCAGCGCGATCGCTTCGGGTCGCGTCGGTGTGGTCGCACTGTAATCGAGATAGATTTGCATGAGCGGTGTTGACCAGAGAAAAATGGGTACGATACGGGTGCTGTTTTGAAATTAACAGCTTCGTGCTGTGGGGCAATCTAGCTTGTGGGTAGACTCAATCGCTTTCTCCAGTTTAGTCTCTGTGTGTCACTGTTGATGGGATGCAAAGCCGCATCTTCGTCAAATGGTCGTCCGATTTCGCTGCCGCAAGATCCGAATGTTCAGGTTTTCATGAATCAGGACGTGTCGGCTGAATACACTGAGCCGTATCGGAAGATTGCACGATCGGGCAATGATTTGGAGCAGGTTTTGATTGAGGCGATTTCGTCTGCGACTTCGAGTATTGATGTTGCTGTGCAAGAATTTCGATTGCCGAATGTCGCGAAGGCGTTACGCGATCGAGCCGCTGCTGGGGTAACAGTTCGAGTGATTCTAGAACATCAGTATGCTCGTCCTTATAGTGCATATACGAGAGCAGAAATTGAGAAGCTACCAGAGCGGGAGAAGGCAAGATATCAGGAAGCTCGATCGCTGATTGATCTCAACAAGGATGGCGAACTGAGTGAGGAGGAAATTCTCGATCGTGATGCGTTAGTGATTTTGGATCAGGCGAAAGTTCCTCGAATTGACGATCGTGCGGATGGTAGCCGTGGAAGTGGATTGATGCACCACAAATTCATGGTTGTGGATGGCAAAACAACGATCGTAACTTCGGCGAATCTCACCTTGTCAGACGTTCACGGCGACTTTGCTCGATCGACCAGTCGCGGCAATGCGAACAATCTTTTGAGAATTAACAGTCCTGAACTATCGCGGGCGTTTACTGAAGAATTTGAATTGATGTGGCGCGATCGTAAATTTGGAGTTAAAAAACCTGTTCGCCCAGTTCAACAATTCAAGATTGGCGAGACATTGATTGATCTGCACTTCTCTCCAAATTCTGCGAGTGTTCCTTGGAAGCAAACCTCAAATGGATTGATTGCAAATACGCTACAACAATCGACGCAATCGATCGATTTAGCTTTGTTTGTGTTTTCAGATCAAGATTTAGTAAACTCCATTGAGTCTCGTAGTAACATTCGCGCTTTGATTGAGCCTACTTTTGCTTATCGATCGTACAGTGAAGCTCTAGATATGTTGGGAGTCGCACTGAGTGATAACTGTAAGTGGGAACTGAACAATCGCCCGTGGAAGAATCCGCTTAAAACCGTTGGTGTACCGCAACTTCCGCCCGGAGATTTGTTGCATCATAAATTTGGAATCGTCGATCGACAAACAGTAATCACAGGCTCACATAACTGGACAAATGCTGGGAATCGGAACAATGATGAGACGCTGCTGATTATTCGCAATCCAAAGGTTGCAGCACATTTTCAGCGAGAGTTCGATCGACTTTATGCAAATTCAATTCTAGGTGTTCCTCCAGCAATCCAACGGAAAGTAGAAGCCCAACAAAAACAATGTCCTCCACCGACTGTACAAGCAAACGATAAATTGGATTTGAATACTGCGACTCAAGCCGAATTAGAAGCATTGCCGGGAGTTGGATCAGGATTGGCAAAACAAATTATTCAGGCGCGACCGATTAATTCGCTGGAAGATCTCGATCGTGTTCCGGGAGTAGGGAAAAAACTAATCGAGCGATTACGCGATCGAGTAACTTTCTAGCTGGATGGTTGATGACCAGAAGTTTCATCGTTAACGGCTTGTGGAAAAATCTATCAAGTCCGAGGGCAAGTGCACAAAAATACTCTTCTCTCGTGTTTCAGCGTGGAGATCAATCCGAGAAAAATGACGCGGCTTCGGGTGATCAAGTCTCGAACTGTTTGCAAATCACGCGGATGTCAAGGGTATCTGATACAATGAGCGGCGTTGTCAACCGATGTACATCCTTTGAGCCAGTCGATCGACGATCTACCCAAGGTAGACGATTTTTTACAAGAACTCGCCACGATTCAGCAAACAGGGTCTAAGCGGATCGCCATTCTCGGTTCGCGTCACGTTCCAATCACACACCAAACGCTGATTGAAATGATGACTTATGCTCTAGTGCTGGAAGGAAATCGTGTTATCACTTCTGGTTCAACCGGAACCAATTTTGCTGTCATTCGAGGCGCATTACGCGCTGATCCGTCGATGTTGACGGTGATTTTGCCACAGGGACTCGATCGACAGCCTCGCGAATCTCGTGACCAGCTTGAAACGGTGATGCACCTAGTGGAATGCCCGGAAAACAATTCCCTTTCTCTCGGTGAAGCAAGTGCGCTTTGTAACCAGGAAATCATCTCTCGCTGTCAGCAGCTTATTTCCTTTGCGTTCCATGATAGTCATACATTGCTGCAAACCTGCCGAGATGCAGAAGATCAGCGTAAAGTTGTGACATTGTTCTACTTTGATTAATGTATGTTGTTTGGATTACCTGTTCCGGGTTTGTTACTGATCTCGATCGCGGTTGCTGTCGTTTGGATCTATCTGCCGTTTCTCGTCGTGGGCTATGCGCGGGTGCAAATGGGCTACACCAAAGAAATGCAATCTGCTCCTCGTGCATTCTTTGATCAATTGCCAGACTATGGAAAGCGAGCAACCTGGGCGCATCAGAACGCACTAGAAGCGTTTCCAATCTTTGCAGCGGCAGCACTGATGGCGTATGTAACGAATCAAACTTCGGAAATTGCAGGATGGGCGGCAATTCTGTGGGTTGTGGCACGATTCTTATTTCCGGTATTTTACATTTTGAACATTCCGATTTTACGATCGCTAATGTTTGGAGTTGGGTCACTTTGCAGCTTTACATTAATCGGACTAAGCTTGATCAGCACCCTTAGATAGTTGGTTTATGGCTTCTACATTTTCGTTTGATATTGTCAGCGACTTCGATCGCCAAGAACTCGTCAACGCGATCGACACTACAAAGCGCGATGTCCAAAGCCGCTACGATCTCAAGGATACGAAGACAGAGATCGAACTTGGTGCGGACTCGATCGTGATTAATACCGACAGCGAGTTTACGCTGGATGCGGTTCACACGTTGATGCAGCAGCGGGCAGCGAAGCGGAATTTGTCGCTGAAGATTTTTGATTATGGCAAGGTTGAGTCTGCCAGCGGCAGTCGGGTTCGGCAAGAAATTAAGCTGAAAAAGGGAATTAGTCAGGATATCGCGAAGCAGATTACAAAGATTATTCGCGATGAGTATAAGAAAGTTCAAGGCTCGATTCAGGGGGATGCCGTTCGGGTTACGGCAAAGTCGAAAGATGATTTGCAAGCCGTCATGCAGCGGATGAAACAGGAAGATTTTCCGATGGCTTTGCAGTTTACGAATTATCGGTAGTTATATGTGAGAGGGTATTCGAGATTTTGTGTCGATGGGGGTTTGTCGCTGCGATACGGTTCGCCCGGAGGTAAACGCTCCGGGCTAATGGAGGAAAGGAGGCTGAAGCCCCCTCAGACAGCAGTTTTAGCCCACTTCAGTGGGGTTCCCTCCATTAGCCCGGAGGTTCAACTCCGGGCGGATTCGTGGGCGAACGAACCCCTTCCAAATTCACAGAGTTTGCGGATGAACAAACACTCCCAAAATTACAGAGGTCAGAGTTAATACCCAACACCTTATTAACCAACCTTGACCACCGATCGAACATTTTCGATCGCACCAACCAATTGCTGCAATTTCCGCTCCGCCTGTCCCAACTCCAAGATTGCTTTTGCTTGAGAAAATCCCGCCTCAATCGTCGTACAAGCTCCCGCTCTCCACAAATAAAAGCCACTATTCCAAACGATCGCTTGAAATAGCTCTGAAGGTTCACCTTGCAATGCCGCTTTCATGTCGATCGGAAACTGCTCGATCGACACTAAAGGAAGCTCTTTCGCTGCAAAACCATAGTCACGCGGAACTAGAGTTAAGCGATCGAACTTTTCGCCTTGATTGATGCCAATAATCACAGTGCGATCGCGAGGTAAATCACAACTTCCTTCTAAGCCTTTCATGCTAGTAAAATTCGTTGTTCCTCTCAGCGCAAACGCATCTCGGAACATTCCCTCAGTAGGCGGATGAACATAGCCACACACTAAATGCGACTCGCCCGCGTAAGGATTCCACATCAGTTCCAAAGTCGAGAAAGGGGGACGCTTCCCAATCTGATCGCGAAATGGAACTAACCCTTGAGCTAAGGGAAAATGATTTGGTAGATAAACAAAGCCTAAACCTGTACTTTCTAGAACTTGATGAACCTGGGAAATTGATAACGGCTTCCAGTTCACGCCCAAGCTATCCCATAGTTCGATCAGTGGAATTCCTTCTTTCGTGGGCATTCGATCGCCTCCATGCAGCACGACTGGAACACCCGCAGCAGAAAGAACCAGTGCAATTAGTGGACTTAATGGAGCAGTGCGCGATCGACCATCGTAAGGATTGCACATCACAGTAACGGGAATGTTAGATGCAATTGCAGGCAGTTTCTCGCTCAAAGCATCATACGCATCCAACATTCCTGCAAGTTCTTCGCCTGTCGGACGCTTAATTCGATGAGCAATCATAAACGCTCCAATTTGGGCAGGAGTCGCTTCTTGCAGCAGCATTAATCGAGTTGCGGTTTCTGCTTCCACACGAGTCAAATCCTCGCTCGTATGAGGACCACTTCCAACTTTTTTTAGCAAATTCCGAAACTCGTCGCTCATAGCTCCTACCTAAAATGAATAGCTGCACAGTCTAAAGTGTTCCATCATACCAAACCGATTTAGACGATCGCTTTCGGAATTCGAGTAAGAAATGAGGGGTGCATAATCTCCTGAACTAATGCCCGAAATCGTTGAATGGGTGGAATTTGTAATCGATCTTGAGTAGTCACGAGAACGACTTGGCGGATCAACGTTGGATCGTTTGTCGATCGAACCACTAAAGTCGGATCTAAATGAATATCGTGAATCGCTCCTTGGGGTAGTAACGCGATCAATTCTCCCTGTCTGACCACACCTCGAAACGCATCTAAAGTATTGAGTTCTAATGCTGCTTTAAGAATTGCACCTTGCCGCTGGAATTGTTCTTGCACCAAGCGCTGCATTCCATAACCATCTTTGAACACAACTTGCGGATAGTGAACCAATTCCGACCAGGGCACAGAATCAAACTGAGTCAGTGGATGATCTGCTGACATCAACACCCGAACAGGCTCCTCGTAAAGCACATCTACGACCATTTCTGGGCTAGAAGTCAGAAAACGATTATTCATCACGATCGCTAAATCGACCAGTCCATCTTTCAGCACTTTAAGAGCGCGATCGCTTCCCAAAGAAGTCACCCGTAACTGAACTTCGGGATAGTCTTGGCAAAATCGCTGCAACACAGGCGGCAAGTGAAATGCACAGACTGAATGAATCGCAGCAACACACAATTCCGGCTGTTTACCGAGTCGGAGTTCTTCAAGTTCTGCGATCGCAGTTTTCCACTCTTGACAAATTCTTCGAGCGCGGGGTAAAAATTGCTCACCTGCCACGGTTAATTTTGCCTGTGCCGTTCGGTGTAAAAGCTGCATCCCCAAATCTGCCTCCAGCGATTGAAGCTGACGGCTGATCGTAGATTGAGTCACATCGCACTTACGGGCAGCTTGTTGAAAACTTCCGGTTTCTGCGATCGCCAAAAATGCCTGCAATTGCTCTAGGCGCATAGAGGTGTAACCACAGTCACAGTTCTGTGACCTTAGCGGATCTGCAAAACAAGTTTCGTAAGAGTTGATACAGGAAAACGATCGCGGTTTGAAAAAGATTTGAAGTGAAAACATTTTACCGCGAGAGGGTTGTCAAGTTCTCTAGATCACTTCTTTTCTAGAAGATTTAGACTGATAGTTCGCGATAGAGTGATAAAGCTGCTGATCTACACTGAATAACCCTCCGAAATATGCTTGAATCTTACCGCCAACACGCCGCTGAACGGGCTGCATTAGGAATTCCACCGCTTCCCCTGAGTCCGCAGCAAACTTCAGAATTGTGTGAATTGCTCAAGTCTCCGCCTGCGGGTGAAGAAGCGTTTTTACTGTCTCTGTTGCGCGATCGCATTCCGCCGGGAGTCGATCAAGCCGCTTACGTCAAAGCCGGATTTTTGAGCGCGATCGCCAAAGAAGAAATGACGAGTCCGCTGGTTTCCCCCAGAGAAGCGGTCGAACTGCTCGGCACAATGATGGGCGGCTACAATGTGCATTCTTTGATCGAATTGCTCAAGTCATCAAATCCTGAAATTGCAGAAACGGCAACGGCGGCTCTAAGTAAAACGCTGCTTGTGTATGATGCGTTCCACGATGTTCAAGAACTGGCTGACAGTGGAAACTCGTATGCTCAGAATGTGTTGAATTCTTGGGCAAACGCAGATTGGTTCACGAACCGCCCCCCACTGGCTGAAGCGATTACGGTAACGGTGTTTAAAGTCCCAGGTGAGACGAATACGGATGATTTGTCTCCTGCGACTCATGCCACCACGCGCCCGGACATTCCACTTCATGCGCTGGCAATGTTAGAAACGCGCCAACCGGGATCACTTGAAACGATCGCACAATTGAAACAAAAAGGTCATCCGCTGGCTTACGTGGGCGATGTGGTTGGAACGGGATCATCGCGCAAATCGGCGATTAATTCAGTGCTGTGGCACATTGGCGAAGATATTCCGTTTGTACCAAATAAGCGATCGGCAGGTTACGTTCTCGGTGGCAAGATTGCGCCAATCTTCTTCAACACAGCAGAAGATTCGGGTGCTTTACCGATCGAATGTGACGTGACGAATTTGAATACAGGCGATGTGATCACGATCTATCCCTACAAAGGCGAGATCACGAATGAAGCGGGTGAAGTGATTTCGACCTTCACGCTCAAGCCCGATACGATTTTGGATGAAGTTCGGGCAGGGGGACGGATTCCGCTGCTGATTGGAAGAACCTTGACCGATAAGATTCGATCGACATTAGGCTTACCGATTTCGGATCTCTTCGTTCGTCCTCAGATGCCAACCGATACCGGAAAAGGCTTCACCCTCGCTCAAAAAATGGTGGGTAAAGCCTGTGGTCTTCCCGGTGTTCGTCCTGGAACGTCTTGCGAACCGATCATGACGACTGTGGGATCGCAAGATACAACGGGACCCATGACTCGCGACGAACTGAAAGAACTTGCCTGTCTCGGTTTCAGTGCCGATCTCGTGATGCAAAGTTTCTGTCACACGGCAGCCTATCCGAAACCCGTAGACATCAAAACTCATCACGAACTCCCAGATTTCATCAATTCTCGCGGCGGCGTTTCCCTGCGTCCGGGTGATGGAATTATTCACTCCTGGCTGAATCGAATGCTGCTCCCCGATACGGTTGGAACAGGTGGCGATTCACATACTCGATTCCCACTCGGTATCTCGTTCCCGGCTGGTTCTGGCTTAGTCGCGTTCGCTGCTGCGCTCGGTGCAATGCCGCTTGATATGCCTGAATCTGTTCTCGTCCGATTCAAAGGTAAATTACAACCGGGTGTCACTCTGCGCGATGTGGTGAATGCCATTCCTTATGTTGCCATGCAGCAAGGAAAGCTCACTGTTGCGAAAGAGAACAAGAAAAATGTTTACTCTGGCAAAATTATCGAAATGGAAGGATTGCCAGATTTGCAATTAGAGCAAGCGTTCGAGCTAACAGATGCAACGGCAGAACGATCGGCAGCGGGATGTACGATCGCGCTTTCAGTTGAAACCGTTTCCGAATATCTCCGCTCCAATGTTGCCCTACTCAAAAACATGGTCGCTCGTGGATACGGAGATGCCCGTACCATTCTCCGCCGCGTTCGCAAAATGGAAGAATGGTTAGCCGATCCGCATCTATTACAAGCCGATTCCGATGCTGAATATGCAGACATTATCGAAGTCGATTTGGATCAGATCAAAGAACCGATCGTTGCCGCTCCAAACGATCCCGATAACATCAAACTCATGACCGAATGTGCAGGCGATCCGATTCACGAAGTCTTTATCGGTTCCTGCATGACCAACATTGGACACTACCGCGCTGCTGCCAAAATTCTCGAAGGTGCTGGAGTCGCCAAAGCAAAACTCTGGATCGCTCCTCCCACTCGAATGGATGAACAGCACCTCAGAGCCGAAGGCATTTACGACATCTTCCAAGCAACTGGCGCAAGAACTGAGATGCCTGGATGCTCTCTCTGTATGGGCAACCAAGCACGAGTTGACGATGGCGTGACTGTCTTTTCAACCTCGACCCGCAATTTCAACAACCGGATGGGCAAAGGCGCTCAAGTCTATCTTGGTTCTGCGGAACTCGCGGCGGTTTGTGCGCTTCTCGGCAAGATTCCGACTGTCGAGGAATACATGAACGTTGTCCAGGCGAAGATCGATCCGTTTGCGTCAGATTTATATCGTTATCTGAACTTCGATCGTATTTCCGGCTTTGAAGATGAAGGTCGCGTCTTGTCGAAAGAAGAAGAAGCCAAATTAGCAGCAACGGTAAGCTAGAAAATCGAATTGGGGTAGGTAGACCTGCCCCTTTTTATCTAAAGATGAGTTATTTGAGCGTGATGGGATGAAAGAAGAGTACGACTTTTCAGGTGGAATTCGAGGCAAGCACTCTCGATCGATGCAGCAAGGATATACGGTGACGATTCATCACAGTGATGGAACAACCGAAGTGAGACAGTTTCAGCCAGAATCAGAAGCGGTAATTCTCGATCCTGATGTGCGGGAGATTTTTCCGAATTCTGAATCTGTAAATCATGCGCTTCGGACATTAATTCAGTTAGTTTCGCAAAACTCTTCTGAGTCGTAGCGTTTCTTTCTGCGGACAGTGCTTTTGGGACGCTTCGTTCGATTATTGCCGATGGGTATTGGCTAATCTACTTTCAGACGATCGAGAAATCCATCAGAAAATCAGACCGCGATCGTGTCCCCTTCTCTTGTATTCTCAGATCGGTCAACACGGCGAAATGATCCGGTTTCACCGCAAAAACACTGAGTTTTGTGAAGCTGTATCCAAAAATAGATGTAAATTTTACGAAGTTTCTCGGAGGGGGTTACACCCCTCACCCTCTAGATGGCATACTGTGATAAGTAGATGCACCCTGATGACAGGGGGGAACCGCCAACCGCGACCCTCCTTTTTTCTTGTTTAAACCCCTAGCCCCCTGCCGCAACTCCCGATATAATCGCTGTTTCAGGAACTTAGGAAGGGGATATTATGGCAGACTGGCAGCAAATCGAGGGCGGGATCACAGCCCCCAAAGGCTATAGAGCCGCAGGCATCACCGCTGGACTCAAACCCTCTGGTTTACCAGATTTGGCTTTAATCGTTTCTGAAGTGGACGCGATCGCGGCTGGAGTGTTCACGACTTCTCAAGTTCGCGCTGCTTGCGTCGATTACTGCCGCGAAAGTCTCCAAACCAAATCTAACTGCCGCGCAATTCTCTGTAACGCTGGACAAGCCAACGCTGCCACAGGCGCACAAGGCATGATCGATGCGCTCGAATCTGCTCAATTGATTTCGCAAGCCTTAAATCTTGCTTCTGATACGATTTTGCTGGCTTCAACGGGTGTGATCGGTCAGCGAATCAAAATGGATGCTTTACGATCGGCAATTCCGAATCTCGTCGCGAGTCTAAGCGAAACTGGAAATGATGCAGCTTCTAAAGCGATCACGACCACAGATTTAGTGACGAAATCGATCGCATTAGAAACCACGATCGGCGATCGACCTGTTCGGATCGGTGGAATTGCAAAAGGCTCCGGAATGATTCATCCGAACATGGCAACAATGTTAGCTTTCGTTACTTGTGATGCGGCTGTGTCCTCTCACTTGTGGCAAGAAATGTTAAGTCGTGCTGCCGATCGCAGTTTTAATCAAATCACAGTCGATGGTGATACCAGCACGAATGATAGTTTGATTGCATTAGCAAATGGACAATCAAGAACGCCTGCAATTACGGAACCGGGAGCCGAGGCGGACAAGCTCGAAGCAATGCTGACAGAAGTTTGTATCTATTTGGCGAAAGCGATCGCACGAGATGGAGAAGGCGCGACTTGCTTGATCGAAGTTCAGGTGACGGGTGCAATAGATGATGAATCAGCGCGGAAAGTCGCTCGCACGATCGCGGGTTCATCGTTGGTGAAGTCTGCAATTTTTGGACGTGATCCGAACTGGGGCAGAATTGCAGGAGCAGCAGGACGAGCAGATGTCACCTTTGATCAGGAAGATTTGCAGATTAAGCTCGGTGAGTTTGTTTTGATGCAGAATGGACAGCCGCAACTGTTCGATCGAGCAAGTGCAAGTGAGTATTTGAAGCAGCAAGCCGCAAAAAGTTTAGACGGCGATCGACAATTGCTCGATCGTCCAGTGATCATCTCAGTGAGTATTGGAAATGGGACAGGGAGTGGAAAGGCTTGGGGCTGTGATCTGAGCTATGACTATGTGAAAATCAATGCTGAATACACTACCTAGCCTTTGAAGTTAGATTAAACTTGCTTGAATGATGCTGCCAGCTTTCTTCATCTGGTTTGTATAGGTTCGCTTTGTCAAGTTACCAATATTTAGTACCAAAGGCACAAATCCCATTGCGGATGTGTTAGTCACTCGATCGAAGCTGATTACAGATCGTCGGACTGATCTCAAAGCCTTTCTCAAAGCTGCGGATCAAGGGAGCAAACCTTTAAAGGCTGGAGACAAATCCGCGATCGCAACAGAACTTGCGCCAGGACGATTCAAAGGACTATGGGATGGGTGAGGCAGAAACAGTTGGCATATTTTCACGTTATTCTCCTTCCAGTCGCAACACTTTATCGAGAGTTGCAGTCCAACACGAAAGTTCGATCGTTGAATTAAATCCATAATTGAACGAACTTCTGAAATCAGGGCTTGGTTCTTGGCTGTGAGGAGAATGTCGAGGATTCCAGTAACTCTCAAGCCTTGACGTTTCGCTTCCAGTCGTTCAAGGCGTTCGATGAGAAGCTAGATTGCCTTCTCCAGTGCAAGGACGTTGCCTTCGGCACAGAAAAGATATCCGCGCTCTAGCGTTTTGACCTGCTGCTTGTCATTGACGGACTTTTACCTGTATCTGTTGCCTGCCTGAAGAAGAATTTCGAGCGTTGCCTGCCAGTATTGCGATTCAATAGGCTCACTGATCTGTATGATGTGGTCAACGATTTGCGCTGCTTCTATGGATTGGTTATTCTCTTTTGATCCTGCTCAGTTTAGCGATTGGACGATCGCTCAAACACCAACTCCTTCACCTACCCCTCGATCGAACGATCTCGAATTGCTCAGAAGCCAAATTGAATTTCTCAGAGCTTCAAATGCTCAATTGAGCGATAGTTTCAGCAAGTTTCTCGAATCGATGAAATTTGCGCTGACGTTTCTGAGCGTTTTGGGCGGCATTGCGATCGCGATCGTTGGATTTCTGGTGGGGCAGAATGTACTGGAAGCGAGAAAGAATATTCGAGAAGCCAGAGAGAATTTTCGAGAAGAAACCCGAATTACAACTCAGAGAATTCAGCAGCAATTTGAGTATCAGTTAGCGGATCAAGTGAGAGATGTGGTCGTTCGAGAGGTGAATAATGTTCGACGAGTTCTTGATCGGGAACGTATTATCGGTTCTGCGATCGTGGATTACTATTTACCGTCGAATGGGACTGAATCGATCGAGGAGAAACTGCTTCAAGAACGAGGCTTCGATCAGGTTCGGTTCTGGAATAAAGACACTTTGAGAACGTTACCAAACTCGCAATTTGCCGATGTCGTCGTTTTGGATTTGATTAACTCTCAGGTATTTTCTCCTCAAGCAACACAACAGGAAAAAGAAGCGATCGTTGGAGACTATATCAAACAAGTAAAGCCTTTGTTAGCATCCTATTCCGCTTTAGTGTTTTATGTGAAAGGGCGTGTTGACGCGATCGACAATTCAGGGCTGAAGTACTATGTCCCGGCAAATGGCACAGTTGCGCTCATCGGTGCAGTTTCAGATTCGGCTTATGTCGCCTATGGTCAGAAACAACTGAGGAAGTAGCAATCAGAGGTTGCGGTCATATTGTTTATTACGATAGAACTGCTGCTAATTCGTTTTGAGGTAATCCAAAATCACAAGGCGTAGATAATCGATCGTTTGCAGGTAGGCTTTGGTTTGAGGGTAACGATCGCTAGTCGTAAAGTAAAAGTGAGCGATCGCGGAATGCTCAAAAATCGATTGATGCTGAAGTCGATCGATAGCTGCGATCGCGGGTTCAATCCGACCTCTCGCTTGAATTTGACTGGCATACCCACGAATGTTTACGGTTAACAGTTCGATTTCTTCTAGCAGCGTGAAGTCTGACTCGTTGGGCGGTTCAACCGTTGCTAAGATTTGGCGCTCTGGTTTGCTGTGCTGGTACTCGCGAGTTGATTGCTCTAGCAGATGGGCGATGTAATTTCTCTTTGCTTCAGGAACTTGGAAATTGAGGATGGCTTCAGTCATCGTTGACTCCGTAGGTGACTATTTTCTCCATACCAAATCGATCAGGTCGAACAATCAAGTACTCATTGCCTTTACGATACACGGCTGAATTGTCGCTGCGGTAGCCTGTTCTGGGAACTCGAACTGCATTGCGTTGATTAAAATTATGCGCTTTTCGCAAGTATTTCAAGGGATCGTATTCTTTTCGAGCGGCATGATCAAGAATGCTTTGAGCAACGCTGGCGTAGGTGGAAGCGTCCCACTCGCTCAGGTATTGCGTAATTTCTAGAACCTCTGCTTCGGTGTAGCCCTTACAGAGTTGGTCAAGAAATGGATCGATTAGGGGTTCATCTTGCGCCACGCTGACTCCTATTCAAATAGAAATGCGATCGTACCCGAAGAAAATTCAAGCACGATCGCACCGTTTTAATTAATCCGATCGCACCCGACCGGAAACTCTTTGGTTCCAAGATTACACCGGGATTCCTGAGATCAAGTTTCCAACTAATCCAATCGCACCCGACCGGAAACTGGGCATCACCCCGTGGTTTAATCCCCTCAATGGAATGTTTCCAACTAATCCGATCGCATCCGCTGAGAAATACAGGCAAAATATCGATCGCTCTCAACAAATTCTACGCAATTTTATTGATCTTTCAGGAATTAATTGAAACATCTGCATATTAGTGATCGAGTGATTTTTCCTGCACCCCATGACCAAATCGCCCCCGATTTATACCGCAATTACCTTTGCCCCGATCCAAGGTTTCATCGAAAACTCCCGCAAACTCCGCGACCTCTACGGCAGTTCCTACCTGTTATCGTTTCTCTCCTGGTCAGTCTGCCATGCCGCTGAAAGTCAACACTTCCCCATCATCTCCCCTGCCCTCACCAACATTGCCCAAGGACTTCCCAATGTCATCCTAATCGAAGGGAAACTTGAAGCTGAAACGGCTCAAACTGCATTCAATCAAGCTTGGAAATGTGCAGTCGAAACTTGCCGTCAGTGGATTGAAACCAAACTCGTCATCGCTCCGAATGGCAAGCCTTGGCACTACCACTGGGAACGTGATTGGAGCCTGTGAGCAAACTATGCTTGGGAGTTCTTCTGTGTGCAGGGGCAACCCGGAGAAACGCTTGCCCAAGTCAAAGCCAAACTGACTCAAATCAAGCGATCACGCAACTGGACAGGCATCAATTGGACGGGGGAAAGCTCAACGCTATCGGGCAGTAATGCGATCGCGTATCCCGAACTCGGACGCGCTGGCATTGATCCACGTCGCTACAACTATCACGAGCAAAAGATCAAAGTCGAGCAATTCTATCAACAACTGAGTCAAAAACTCGGAGAAGCGTTTATCGATCCGAGAGAAGAACTCAGCATCCCGGAATTGATCAAACGGATGATTACGCATGGAGATGTGGCTCAGAAAGTAGGCGATCGCTTGCGGCAATTACTCGGTGAATCACAGCCTAAACAACCCGATGAACTGGATAAACTGATTCAAAACATCAAAGAGCAGCTTAGACCCGAATCATTCAAAGAACTGAATCGACTCAAGCGAAAACGTAACCCGAATCAACCTGACTACTGGACAGGCTGGTTTCAAGGCGATGGCGATGGAGCGGGCAATTATCTCCAAACACTAGAGATTGACCGAATTACAGAGTTCAGTCGGGAGATGCGGCAGTGGGGATGTGATTTACCGAAAGCCTCACTGCCCGGTGATAGTCGAATTGTGTATGCTGGCGGCGATGACTTTTTAGGCGTACTATTCGCCGAGAACTATCAACTGCAAGCCCAAGACTGTTTAGCATTTTTCACTAAGTTCAAGCCGAAAGTCTGGGATGTACCCAAGCAGAAACCGATTAACGTTAGTGTTGGGTTTGTGTGGGCGGGTCCGAAAGTCCCTCAGCGAGAAGTGCTGCAACACTGTCGAGAAGCTGAGAAAGTTGCGAAACAGCAAGGACGCGATCGTATTAATTTTCGCATTCTGTTCAACAGTGGCACTTATCTGGAGTGGGCGTGTCCCTGGTGGGTGCTAGAGCAAGGATTGTTTGATCAGTACTGCGATCGCAATAAGAAAAAAGGCGAGCAAAAATGGGTTCACTTCTACAATGATGTTGCTGTTCTCGAATCAAGACACGCTTTTGGAACCGGAACAGCAATCAACCTCGAAGTCACTCACGCACTATTCAAAGCCTACTTTGGTGAAGACAACGACTTACTGAACGAGAAATACTGGTGGAATCAGTACAACGATCGCAATCATCAAACTTTTGCAGGGATTCTAGGCAATCAAGCGAACTGTCCGCCGGATGAAATTAACCTTGCGCTTAAAAATTGGATTGTCAACTTCGCGAAAGTTGGATTTCATTTGCAGAGTGAGTGGGGGCAAGGCAATGTTTAAGTATTTGATTCAGATTGAGCCATTGGGATTGCTTTACGGCAGTGCTGGACGCTTTCTGTCACCAGATAACTTAGTTGGTCGATCGGGAACTCGATTTCCTCCCAGTGCTGCGGTTGTTTCAGGGCTGTTTGCTGCGTCTTATGGCAATGCTGCAATTCAAGATTTGCAACTTGCTGGTGCATTCTGGGCACAAAGCAGCGCCCCCCAAAACTTCTATGTTCCATTACCGCTTAATTTTACATCTCACACTCCACCGCACCAGAAAACACTCCAAGCTGGACACATTACAGCAAAACTCACTTGGAATGACGAATGGCAGAGTAATGGAGAAGAGCATAGTAAAAGCCATTCAGGGGGATGGATTGCGATCGACCATTGGCAAACGTTAACGCGATCGATGAATGCCATCTCCCAAGCAAATCCTGCTATTTATGCTGATCCTTGGAAATTTCTACCTCACCTGCATCCACGCTTACAAGAAACGGAACGGCGAGTCGTTAATCCAGAAGAAAACGGCGGCAGTTTATTTCTAGAAAACTCAGTGCAGCTTCACCCTGAAGTGTGTCTCGTGTATCTCTCGAATCTTCCGCTTGAGGCTGGATGGTATCGCTTCGGGGGTGAAGGACACATGGTTGATGTGATTTGCCACGAATTGAGCGAATCGACTCAAACACTCTTGCGGCAACCTGTCGGCAACTGTTTTGCGCTGATCACGCCTGCCATCTGGGGATCGAATCGATTATCGTATCGCGCCCCGATGATTGGTCAGGAAAAGCAATGGGCAGTCACCACGATGTTGACCGATCGACCTACACCGTTTCGGTATCGATTAGGCGATCGACTCGATGAACAAGGAAACAAAGTGCGTTCTGCCCATCAGCCAAAACGACTGTCGCGAGGACGGTACGCGGTTCCAGCAGGAACGGTCTATGTTCTGCAAGAACCCTTAGAGATTCCTTGGCAAGATTGGTCGATCGATTGGTTTCCGAAAGAAGGTCCATCACTGAAACGCTGGGGATGTGGTCTTGCATTACCGTTGAACTAAAGGACAGACAGAATGTACACCAAACGTTATGGAATTATTGAGGCACTCGCCCCATTGCACGTGGGAGCCAGTGCGGGAGAAGAAACGGGAAATCTGAACTTGATTTTTCGCGACCAATTTACGCAAACGGGCATTATTCCGGGAAGTTCGATTCGCGGTCGATTTCGGGCAGATATGCGGCAAGAGAAACCTGGAGAGGAACATCATTGGTATGGCAAAGCGATCAAAGAAGACGATTCTGAAACGACGGAAGCTTTCGTTAAATTTGAATATGCCTCGATCGTCTGGTTGCCTGTGTTCTGTCCAGGACAGCCTGTGGTGTGGGTGACTTGTCCGTGGTTGCTGAAGCGATATCAGAAGATAGCTTATGATCAGCCGATCTCAAAAGTACCCTTACCACTTCCCTACTCTGCACCGAAAGGATTGGGGCGACAGATCGGCAATAATATGACCCGGACTCTCTTTTTCAATCTCGGTTTTATTGAGTTAGAGCATGAAGTTGAACTTTCGCCTTGGGTGCATCCAGGCGTTAACTTAAACGCGAACAATTTAGTCGTTGTCGATGATAATGACATTGCAATGGTTCATGATATGTCCCTGTTTCGTCAGAGCCGAGTCAAACTATCAGACACCGAGAAAAAGGTTGATGGCGGTGGATTTTTCAACGTTGAAGCGTTACCAGAAGGAACAGTCATGGTGTTTCCGATCGCAACTCGCGCCCAAGGCTGGAAGCCCTTCAACTCAGAAACTTCAGAGCTATATTTTGGCGGCTTAGAGTCGATCGGGTTTGGTCGTTGCCAGGTCACACTGTCGGAGGAGAACTAATCATGGGTTGGAAATCTTATGATCTCGATCGCATTGCTCAAAAATTAGTCCTGAATGCCAGAACAAGAGATCCACAATCACTCAATCAGTCTCACAAGATGCGAATGGCAGTTGCTTATGGGCTAGAACGGTTTTGGGGTGAACATTTGCGCCTCAGTGGAAAAGAACAACAAAAATCAGACTAAGAGACGTGGGATGAACTCGTTGTCATCATGAAACGAGCAGGCGTAACGATTCCCAATGATCCAGTTAATGTCAACAATGTTAAACAAGTCCAAGCAATGTCGGAGAAGCTATGGGCATTGAGATTAGAAGATCAACGAATCGCGATCGCAGTTCTGACCCAACTCTGTGATTGCATTGTCTGGTGGACACAACGCTACAAAGTCGGGAGATTAGTCGATGACAGCGATTCCTGAACCGCATAAGAGAGTCCCGATGATGTTTCGGGCACAAGTGAATGGACGCTGCCAACTTCAGCGACTTGTGAAAGATGAAGAACCGGATGCTGTGCAGTGGGTAGATGAATGGGTCGATAAAGTTTATCCTGAGCTACCGGAACTAGGGGAGACTGTTCGATCGAGAACTTACAAAATCACTTGGCGATTGATCACCAATTGCGGCATGGATGATAGTGTGATTCGTCCAGTGATTGGGGCGCGGGGTTGGGTGTACTATCCCGGTAGCAGCATGAAAGGACTCTTTCGCCGCACTTGCACTCCACAACAAGCAGCAAAATACTGTGGCAATCTTGAGCAACCTGGAATTTTACGATTTCAAGGAGGCTATCCGATCGACACCAGTTGGACAGAAAACCTGGTCGATATTGTTCATCCTCAACAAGGCTGGCAAGTCGAAGACCAAGCGAAAAAATCGGCTGCCTTTGCTCAGATTTCCCTCTACAAACCAACTCTGCGATTTAGTATTTCGAGCCGCGCTAAAGATGTGAATTGGGATGAGGTTTGGCAGATTTGGGAAAGCGCGATCGCGACCGGGTTAGGCAGTCGAGTCTGTGCGGGCTACGGTCATGTTGAAACAAGCCGTGAAACAACGGTCGCCCAAGGCTTGAAAGTTCTTTATCGCACCCGCCTCAAAGGACAGGGACAAGCGCCAAAGCTGCTCAACGGTAAAGGAGAATTTCGTCCGAACATTTTCCGGGCAGCGTTGCGGGGTCACGCCTTGAGAATTTTTGGTGGATTGACCGACGATCGCACCGCATCCCGTTTAGTCGAAGATCTCTTTGGGGGTGTGAGTGGTCATGGAACTGTCGGACTGGTAGGCTTGCGCTTTCAAGAGTCTCGACTAGCGTTGCCCAAATTCCAAGCGGGATCATCGTATGAACAGACCGCTTACGAGGTCGAAGGAGAATTAAGTTTGCTTTTGGCAAGATCTTTAGGCGACCCCACACACGAGGAAACCTTGAAGAAATTGCTCGCGCACTTAGTTCAATTTGCAATGGTGTTGGGCGGATTTGGCAAGTCTTGGCGACGATTGGATCATCGCTTATTTTTTGAAGACTACTATGATAACGATCGATATAAACCGCTGATCGGCTGTCATTGGCAATGGTTGGGTGAGATGGCACTCAAGCGCGATGTGCAAGTGCGATCGCTCTCTGGACTAGAGACGTTTATCGACAAAGTGCGAGACACCGCTGCGGCATGGATGCAGCTTCAGCAGGTGACTCCGAACGGGGCAAAGTCAGCCGACTGGCGCGAGGCTTGGCATCCGCAGCGGGTTCAAGTGTGGGGACGATTGGCAGCAAATCAGGACGAAAGCGAGGCGATTCGCTGGTTTCATGGCGCGTATCAAGAGCGGATTGCACGAGTGCAGCCAGAAGGAACGATTTATGCAGCGGGATTGACTGGGAAAGTGGGACAGATTGGACGATTGTGGCATCGGATGTATCCACGAGTGAAGCTAGTGGGGAATCGGCAAAATCCAGAGGAGAAGCCGAAACCAAAGGTGACGGGTGAGTTTTTGGAGTTGCTGACGATTTTTCCGGATCAGTCGCGGGAGTGTGAGCAGTTTTTACGATTTTTGCAGGGGGAGCCGTTTGGATTTCAGAGATTCTGGGGTGATGATTAGAAGATGCCGATTTATGCGATCGGATTAGTTGGGAACAAATTAAATAGATTAATTAATAGATCTCTTTCAGAGTTGCGCCGATCCTTTGCGATCGGATTAGTTGGAAACACATGTCTTTGCTCATCAATCATAATCCAATCAGCAGTTGCACCGATTCTTTGCGATCGGATTAGTTGGAAACTCAAATCATGGCAGGTATTACAAACCGGAAAAATATCACTTGCGCCGATCCTTTGCGATCGGATTAGTTGGAAACTCGTCAAATACAGTAATCGCAAACTGCCAGAAGATGCTTGCGCCGATTGTTTGCGATCGCATTGTCATGTTTGAATCTCTGACAATGCGATCGCTTTTTACTGCGAAAATCTTTCTGTGAACGATAGAGCGTATTTTTGAATGAGCGATCGTGATGAACAGATCAGACGAGAGGCGATGAGAATTCTTCAAGTTCTCATAGATACACCATTTGAAGAATGTTGCCCGTTATCAAAAGACTATGAGGATCTACCCACTCGACTTGGAATTTATGCTGTGAAACATCGAGAAGAAGGAATTTTGTACATTGGCAAAGCAGGCAATCTTCGCAGTCGATTTACAGGCGGACACAAAGCAATCTCTTGGGCATACGTCGAACGCATTGATCCTGATGAAATTCGCATCTGTGCGGTAGTGTTGTCAAACGAATGGCGACGATCGCAGTTAGAACTTGAAACGCTGATGATTCAGACCCTCAAACCACGCTATAACATTAGAATCCGCGCTGAAGAGTAAAGATAATGCAAACGACAGACATTGCAGCCCTTAAAGGCATTCTCAATCATTTACCAGCGAGCATTCGTGAAGCCCTAGAAGCTTATGCGGAAGAGACGGATTTACCTGTTGAATTTGTGATTGAAATGGCGATCGCCGCTTTCTTAGATATTGATGCCGTCACCTTTTCGGATTGTCGAATTGAGTCTCCAGGACGATTACGAGAGCAAATTGAAACGCTGCGAATTGAATTAGCCGCCGCAAAAGGGCAACTGTGAAATGATCGTTAGTATGCCGATCCATTGCGATCGGATTAGTTGGAAACGTCTGCATCGGTGCGATCTTTGTCGTGTAATTTAAGATCTTGCGCCGATCTTTTGCGATCGGATTAGTTGGAAACATACAAAGTGGTGTGTATCGATCATCAGGCAAGCGAAACTGTTGCGCCGATCCTCTGCGATCGGATTAGTTGGAAACTGTAGCCACCCGTAGTGCGCGATGAACTCGTCGTAGGTTGCACCGATCCTTTGCGATCGGATTAGTTGGAAACGCTAGAAAGCAATGTGTAATCGTTCGATGCGGATACTTGTGCCGATCCTTTGCGATCGGATTAGTTGGAAACCCGGTTTCAGTCGCAGTAGAACCAAGGGACTTAGCATCTTCCGCCGATCCTTTGCGATCGCAGTTGTCAGACATTCGAGAATGACGAATGCGATCGCTTTTTACTTTTCAACAAAAATGTCAATCTTCCTCAAAGCTTTGTTGAGAAAAGCGCAGAACACGACAGTTCTCTGAAACGGTGCGAATGACGTTCTCTGGGATGCCGTCCGGAGCATTCACCTGAATTTCGAGCGTGATTTGAACATCGGCATTGAGACTGCTGAGATGCTGGATTACTTCATTCGCAATTTGCGATGTGTCGCGTGTGAGCCGAATGGGGTCGATCGACACAGAACCATAGAAACGCTGTACCTGCTTTTTCGTAGCAGCGATCGACGGCGAACTGCCTTCACTGACTCGGAGAGATTGATTTGCTGGAGTTTGAGTCTTGTGATTGATGTCTTGTCCAACTTCGGCGGAATTGCTTGTTTCAACGATCGCGTTTCGAGCCGCTTCATCCGCAGTCAACTGGCGAAGTGCGGCTTCAGGCTTGACAATGAAGTTTTGGGAACTCAATGAAACTGTAAAGGATTCTCTCGTCCCTGCTTTTAAGCCCAAATAGCGCTGTTTCGCTTCATCCCAACCCGTCGCATAAGCAAAATTTTCTTCCCAAAGCATTGCCGATGCGCCTTCCTGAACGGCTTGAAGCAGCATTTGCTCATTCTTTAATCTGGGAAGATAGAGGTAGTTGGATAAATATGTCCATAGTTTTTTGAGATCAAGGTGATCGACATCGCGCCAGAGATAGCGATCGAGTGCCTCTAATCGCAGCAGACTCGCAGCATAGGTCGTAAGCAAATGTCCCTCATGCACCGCTTTGCGACTGGCGCGAAGGATCGGTGAGTCTTGACCCTGGAGGCGAATGTCCGTCCAAACTAATTGATCTTTAGGATGGGTTGCGCTGGAATCGTGACCCGGAACAAGTAACCATTGGTACGCTTCTTTTAGCTGATAATCAACGGTTTCGTTGGTTTGGTTGCGTTTCGCGATCGCTTGGTTACTCTGAAAGACATCTAAATTGAGAACCGTCTTGTCTTGAACGATCGACTCCCAAGCTAGATACTGACTGACACTTTGTTCTAGAATTGTCACCTTTGTTTTGTCAGGCACTAGGAACAAAAGCAGATTTTTACAATAGCGGGGACTAGCTCCTTTGTGACTAAGAATTGCTTCAACTTGCTGACGGGCTGGACTATCTGAAGTTTTGGCAATATGAGAATATTGAGGACTCAGAATAACGAGGCGGACACCCATTGTTTCTTCATCGGGAATGTCCGCTGTTGAATCGGGGGCAACGTGAACGCCAGCAAATTCGCCGCGCTGCTTGTCGCTTTTCAGACGTTTGATGATTTCTTCCCAGATTTGGTCTTTGTCTTCTTGGATCTGGGTGGCGCGGTCTTGAGCAGTGCGAGTGACGTTGGGTTGAGTGGAGATCCAGTAACGATTGTTGCTATCGACGTAGAGATAAGTCGCTTGGTCGGTGAGACGGCGAAGGGCATCACCAAAGGTTGCGACGGTTTCACCGGGTTGGACACAACCAAGCTTGATGCGACGGTCTTCGATGCCTCGATTGGCAGCTTGCAGAGTGGGAGCCGAACCGAGATAAATGGTTCGTGTGACGCGGCGACAGGCAGAATAACGTCCTAAATTCGGGTTTTGATTGTCGAGGGAAACCGGTAGGGAGTTTGCACCATCTACATCTTTTTCAATGATGGGAACCCAAGAATCTTCTAAGTAACGGGTGAGTTCGGTTTGCACCTGAGTATCATCCATTGAGATGCTGGCTGGCATGATCAGGAGGTTTTTGTCTCCTCTGTCCCACAGCGAATGAATCACCTTCGCCATCAAGCGCAAAACGCCACGGGTGCGCTGGAATTTATCGAGCGTTGACCAGTCGGAGTAAAGCCGATCGAAGACTTCTGGATGAATCGGATATGCTTCTTCAAGTCGGCGTTTGTAGCTGGCTTCACGGCAGTCTGAGGGAAATTCTTGTGCCTGGTTTTGGTAGAGGTCGAAGAAAGCGCGAACAACCGCATCACGAGCAACGTAAGCATCTGGGCTAATCGATTGAAACAAGCGACGACGAACAATCTCGAAGCTTTCTTCAGCGCTGGCAGGTCGCCACGGAGATTCGACTCGCCCGATCGCATTTTTCAATCGATCAAGAGCTTGTTTTCCGCGATCGCCACCGATTTCGATATCCGAGGCAGGAATGCTGACGACGAGAAGAGTACGATCGGCGTTCTTGGCGGATTCGCTCAAGGTTTGGGCAAAGGTGATATGCGTGTCGAAGTTGCCAGCGGGAAGATCGTTTTCCTCATGAAGCTGACGGGCGTAAGCAACCCATTCATCAATCAACACTAGACAGGGAGCATAGCGATTAAACAGAGAAGTGAGAACATCGCCAGGATTCGTTGCGGTTTCGTCTGCCTTGCGAATCATTTCATAGGCGGCTCTGGCTTCTTGGGTTCCACCAGCAGATTTGCCTAATTGCCAAGCAATTTCGCCCCAAAGTGTGTGAACGATCGTGCCATCGGGCTTTTCGTGAGGTTGTCCTGGAGAGATCTTGTTTCCGACAAGTACAACCGTGTTGACGGTCTGAGGCGGCTCATTAACGCCTGACTCAGAGAAAACAGGCTCCATTCCTGGAAGATCTTTTGCAGCGACTCCAGAGCACAAGTGATACAGGGAGAGCATTGCATGAGTTTTGCCGCCTCCAAAGTTGGTTTGGAGTTCGATGACAGGATCTCCACCGTTTCCGCTCAATCGGGTCAAGGCATTGGTGAGAAGGTGCTTGAGTCCATCGGTTAGGTAGGTTCGACGGAAGAATTCGTTCGGTAAACGGTATTCGTCGGAGCCTTTGTCTAGAAAGACTTGCCAAAGATCTGCTGCAAATTCGGCTTGTTGATAGCGACCGGAGGCGACATCTTGGTGCGGGGTGACGATTTCTCGCCAGGGCTTGAGTCCGTGAATGGGTGTGCCTTCGAGTGAAGTGGAGGCAGCGCGGCGAGTTTCGCGGCGGGCTTGTTCGTCGAAGCGCAGTCGGAGGAGTTCTTGTTTTTGCTTTTCAACGAGATCGGCTTGGGGGGCTGCGATCGCATTCAGTAATCGAGTAATACTATCCAAGGCGCGATAGGTATCATCGCTCGAAATCGTGCTGGTGTGCGCCCAATCATTCCGCGTGTCTCGCAGTTCACTCACGATGCTGCGTTCGGTGCGTCCAAGAGTCTGCTTGAACACAGCGTTCCACTGTTCCCACAGCACAATCAACAGAGCGGAGATGTCTTCGCGGAGAACTTTTTGGACATCGCGACGGGCGACGTAGTGATCGGGGAGACAAGCAGAGGCAGCCGTGAGCCAGCGATCGCGGTGAATCGCTTTCATTTCTCGTTCGATGAATGGATAAAGCCCGTCGCGCAAGTGATCTAAGGCGCGTCCAATGCGTTCTTTATTGCTAATTGCCATGACTTAGACTCCTGCGAGTTGACCTTGAACGGTCTTGGGTTGTTGGGCGGCAAGACGAGTGATTTCTGACCAGGAAATGACGAGGCTGTTGTAGGCGATCGCTTCTTGTGTCCAGGATTTGCGATCGCAGATGTTGTAGAGTCGGTAGGCAAGATCGCGGTAGATTTCAGTGCGATCGAGGTCGAGTTGGTTGAGCAAGAAAGCGGCTTGGTGTTCGCCACGCTCTAGAAGGGCTTTGATCAAGTGTTGGGTGGCTTCCCAGTCGGGGATGCGGGTGTCGCCTTTGGGATTCCATTGTGAGGGGAGATCGTCGCGATGGAGGAGGCGGACTTTGCCGGATTTGGCGGTGAGAATGCCTGCACTGACTAAGCCTTGAATGCTGGTGACTTTGGCTTTAGAGAGGGTTTCGGCATCGCCAAAGTTGCCGTCATCGAATTGGTGTTGCTCGAACCAGGTGAGCGCCCAACGGGTGTCGGCATCGAGTTCGCCTTCTTGTTCGGTGAGGTATTCGTCGAGGGTTTGGTTGATGAGTTGTAGGGCGGTGCGGACGCGCATGGGGGTGCCGTCGGATTCGAGGACTTGTTTGTAGCGCGAGAAGACTGCCATGCCGGGTCCGATGCTGGCTTGGGCAAGATCGACGGGGGCGATGTTGCCTTGCTGCATGGCGCGGAGGGCGGCGGGAAGTTCGCGTTTGAGGGCGTTGAGGAAGTCGCGACGGGTGGTTTTGGGTGCGGTTTTGGGGAGAGGGCGGCAGACGAGAGCGATCGAGGAAGCAAGAGCGTTAGAATCTCTTCCTATCATTCGATTACTTAATTCTGTCCGCATGGGCCATGTCCCAGTAATGCTGAAGCCTGCTTTAATCAAACTTTCTAGCATTGTTTCCCATCCAGTTGAAGCAGTCAGTTGAAGACCATTCTCGCTTTCGGTTTCGGTTTGCTTAAAAGCATAGAAAACTGAGAAAGGATAGTCTTGATTGCACTGTTTATGAAGAATGCAAGCCAGATCACAGACGTTCTTAATTTCTTGAAATGCTTGATTCAAACCGTCTTCAAAGAATTGTTTAGCTTTCTCTTTATCGCCTCCAAATCGATAAGGTGCTGCTACTAGCTCCTGTTCTTTTGGAGTTGCTAATGTGCTGAAAAGCTCAGGATAGATGCTTCCCAGCGATTGTCTAAGCCAAACATAGAAAAAATCAGATAGTTCCGCATAGCTGATGTTGTCGTAGTAAGGCGGATCAGTTGTAAAAACGATAGGAAGGTTACTTTTATCAATGTTGTCAAATGGAGTTCTAGCGTCTTTTTGCTCAGATTTTCCGCTTTGAATCCTTAAAGTTGGTAGATTTGCCAATACCTCAACAATCCACTTGATGCCTCCTTTAAAGTTGCCCGTTGAATCACTAAACAAGTTAACTTCAGAATAGTCCCAAGACATCGGAATAGCTTGACGAGCAAAGGTATTTCTGATTGTGTCTCGTCCTGAGTGCCAGCTACAGATTGACGAGTTATAGTCTGCCAGTTTATCTATTGCAAAGCCCAAGTAGGTTGAAATCGCATCTGCATAACTTTCTACTTCAGTTTTCTCTCTTGTCTGAGCAGCATCTTGGCAGATCCGATCGCGCACTTCTTTAACTAGATCGCTGAGCGTTGTTAATGCAATAAGTTGACGATCAGTAAAAAGATCGCCAAAGGTAGTTAGACCATAAATCAGCGTATTGAAGTTACGAGGATTTTCAGGTAACTCTAATTCAGGTCGCCACTGGGGTTGTGCTTGTTGGGCTATCTTCACATGATTAGAATTCGGAGGCAGATAAACTCGTCCACGATGTCCTTCAGCTACAATCGCCATTAACTGTTCAGACATTCGTTTCGCTTTCCCTTCAGACCGAACGTAATCTAGAGCCATTGGCGTATCACAAGCAATACAAACTGCTCCACGACGACCAACTGTTCCTTCACGCGCTTTTCCTTCGCCTGTTTTAACTGTGAAATTCACAACGGGCGGAGTTTGAGTTCGATCGATCACTGGCTCAACCCAAGCCGCTTTCCCCTTCTTGGTCGAAAGCTCAAACGACTTGACTAGCGGCATCTGACAGCCACAAGTTGGATTCGGACACTTGACCGTTCTCGCCCACAGCCAAGCGATCGCCGTTGCTTCACCCTCACCCAATTCCTTTGGTAATTTCACTTTCGGATACAGATGTCCAATCCGCTTTTCTGCCTCATCCCGAATCCACTTTCCGTAGTAGCGCACATCTTCCGCCAATCCTTGCGCCCCAAACCACTGATTCGCCTTTAATTGCTTCTGCGCCTCCGGATTCACAGGCGGTTGATTCTTAAACTTCGGCGGAATCTCAATCAACGCCTTTGTGATCAGCACTGCCACCGGATTGATATCACTCGCATGAGCTTCCAACCCCAATCGCTGCACCTCCAACGGAATCGATCCCCCACCACAGAAAGGATCGAGTACCGGAGGCGGATTCCCATTCGTCGATTTCAGAATTTCTGCTTGCGCCTCTGCTAACAATTCCTGATTATTAACATTCTCCCAAGCCACCAATTTCTCAATGAGTTCTAGGAGTCGCTTTCTCTCGATCGCCTGTGCTTCTTCGGTTGGAAACTCTTCAGGTCGTGCTGAAGGATCATCTACCAGTGATGCAAATAATACAGCCCGACAAGAAGCAAGCGGTCTCCGCGCCCACCAAAGATGAAGTGTCGAAGGATGCCCGTGACGAATCGATTTTTCACGAGCAGATTGCTTATTAATTTCCTCTAACGGGAGAGCAACCTCAATGAGCTTCTTGCGTACTGACATCGCTTTATACTTTCTTAAAATTGAGCAAGTTACTTATTTGTACCCAACTCATTGAGAATTAATTCAGTTAGTAAGTTGCAATCAGCACATTGTATTTACGCAAGCATTACGAAATCTTGATACATGAGAAGTAATATCCCAGTACTTCTACGGTGTGAGAAATAGAAATATTTGCTACTTATTTTATCTAGTTAAATTTATTTACGTATTTTGAGAATTTCAGCACGATCGAGTTCTCTGTTCTACAACGATCGCTTGTCATCAAATCGAAGCGTTGTTGGAGTGCTTGATCGTGATGGCGATCGCTTGCAGAGCAATCGGCTCATTCTCCCTGTTCCCCTGCCAGTTGCAATACTTCACTGTAGAGTTGAGAACTAACGCGAAAGTTTGATTGTTGAATCAGAGCATCCACGATCGAACGAACTTCTGGAATTAGGGCTTGGTTTTTGGCAGCGAGTAGAACACCCAATATTCCAGTAATTCTTAAGCCTTGCCGTTTCGCTTCGAGCCGTCCAAGCCGTTCGTCAATCAGTAACTGGTTTGCTCCAAGCTCGATCGCAAGTACGATCGCGTTTGCCTCTCCAGGGTCAAGATTACGATCGTTCTCTAGCGCTTCAACCTGCTGCTCATCAGTGACAGAACGAATTTTTAGCCAGTCAACCATTTGTACGATTTGGGTAACAGGATGGCGGCTCCCATTAGCAATTAGTTCTTGGTACACCAAGTCTGGAATGATGACGGAGCCGAAAAGCTGAGGAAGTAGGTGATCGTAACCGACGACAATGAGATTCGCGATCGGAGATGTATCGCTGACGATGATCACAGTAAGCCTAACTCTTGCAAGTTTCTAACATCTTCGTGCAGGTCTTCAACATCATAGTGAATGTAAAGGTCGTGGCTTGCAAGAAGCGCTTGAAATTCGAGTTGGGTCATACCGAGAATGCGACTGGCTTTACCGAGGGAGAGTTTTTCGCGCTGAAACAGCAGCAGTACTAATTCTTGCAGTAGTTCTGCTTCAGACAATCCAGAGGCTTTGACTAATTCATCGGAAATGAGCAAACTCATATCAACTGTAATAGAAAAATATTTTCAAGACCCAGACATAGCGTAATTCTATCTAACGAATATCAGTTCTGTGAGCTTCCTTCGCTTGACTCTGGTTTCTACTGCGGCGGAGATCCTCGCTCCCACAATTCCTGCCAATGATAGTTCACACTCGTCACCCCGAAATCTGGCTCTTTCTGAAACGGTTGCCATACATATCGAACGATCTGCTTCGCAGAAATCCCAAGGATCGATGATTCATCCACTTGATATTCTCCCTGAGAAGCACGAACCCGAAACGCATCGCCGTCTTTGAATTCTTCCGATTTCGGAACCTGCACCAATGCTAAAACAAATTCCTCTGGCTTATTCAATGCCGTGAGAATTTCATTTTTTGTCACTGTGACTGTCTCTGCGCCTTCAATTCGTCCCTTCACTTCAATAAATCGCAGCTTTCCATCTGGCATTCTCGATTCAATATCGTAACCGCATTTGTCCGCACTCACATCTTGAGGTTGATGCCCTAACGATCGCTCCGCCGCCATCACTGCTTTCATCGCTTCCAGTTCCACCCGCTTCGTTTCTTTGGCAAACAAACTTGGTGTAGACTGCCGTTTTCCTTGAAGTCGCTGAAGCAGCCCGATCGAAACCACGATCGCGCCTCCAATCACAACAGGTGGCAATGGAGAAAGTCGTCGCTCTTGCTCTAAATCCGCCACCCGCTTTTTTAGTCTGGATTCCAACTCATCCGCTCTTGTCCTTGCCTTCGCTGAATTAATTTTGGCATTCACTTTTCCGGCAGCTTCTTGCTGAGATAGAACGATCGCTCTTTGATCCCAGTAATTGATCTCTTTGGTCAACCGTTCTTTGACTGCAACTTGCGTTTTATCGATCAATTCTTCTTTGCGCTGCCGAACTTCTTGAAGATGCTGTGGAACTAAATGCGCGATCGCATAACTGGATGCTTGAGATTCCAGATCTTTTTTCAACCAAGACTCTACGACCACAGATGCCACTATATGCTTTTCCTCATCAGACAGCGATCGATAGTTCAGATAAGGCGCGTAGCCTGCATTCTGAGCATTGCCCTCCGCATCAATTTCGACGTACTGCATTCGTCGCGAGACAATTCGCCGCTTACCACTCGCATCTGTGCTGGCATCCTGAATCGAATGTTCTAGATACACTAAAGCTCGAACTTGTTCACTCGGATCGTTATCATCGACTAGAATTGCACCTTGTTTGAGCAAATCTCGGTAGCGTTCTTGAATTAAGTCGATCGTTGCATCTAACAATGGATGCCCTGGACAAACAAAAGACGCGATCGGCTTTCCAGGAAGATTGATTAAGGTCTTCTCAAAACAAATCCGCTCGTAGCTTCGCAGAATTGGTTCTCCCATCCCAAACCCTTCACGACTGCGAATCACTGCCGGAACATGAGTAATTTCATAGCGTTTTGATTCACGTTGCTTGACCGTACCACCCAACTGTCTAAACGCTTCCAAGAAGAAAGACACAATGAAGTGAGGTTGTAATTTTCGGGCTTCGGCTCGTTCCATTTGTTCCCGAATTTGCTGCACCCCTGACGCATCGATTAAGTCCCGCACCAACGCCCTTTCTTCCAGCAGTTCTCGCAATCGCTGCTGGTCGAGTCGATCAGCCACAACTTGATTTAATCGATCGCGCACCTCAGACCGATCGCCATACCGAATCGCTTGAATTAGCAGTTCTCGTAGCTCGGTTCCTGCGATCGCCTTTCCTAGAACATCAAACACTTTGCCGCCCAATGCTTTCTGTTCTTGTTCCAGCTTCTTGAGCAGCGATCGATACACTTCTCCTTCGCGAGTTTCTGCGGCAACCAGATTCCAAAGATGACAAACCTCGGTCTGTCCAATTCGGTGAATCCGTCCGAATCTTTGCTCTAGCCGATTCGGATTCCACGGCAAATCATAGTTCACCATCAAATGCGCTCTTTGCAAGTTGATCCCTTCCCCTGCCGCATCCGTTGCTAAAAGAACTTGAACCTCAACATCTTGCTTAAACGAACTCTCAACTTTCTTTCGCTGCTCTCGCCCCATGCCTCCATGAATCATCACCACTGACTCCGGACGACCGAGCAACGTGCAAATTCGATCTGCTAAGTAGTTGAGTGTGTCTCGATGTTCTGTAAAAATGACCAACTTACGACGATGTCCATGTATGTCAAAGAGCGTTGCTTCATTTTGAAGTAGTTTTGAAAGTTCTTCCCATTTCTTATCTGTACCGCCTCGTCTCACTCTTAATGCCAACTGTTCTAAATCCTCTAGCTGGCTGATTTCCGCTTGCAGTTCCGCTACAGTCCGGGCAGCCGTCGCTTGATCAACGACTTCTTGTTCCGTCGCTTCTCGCTCATCTCCAGGCGAGTCCTCGAAGTCATCTTCCCAATCCTCCGGATCGATCGTCTTTCCAAACTCGATCTGCGCCGTGAGTCCTCGTTTCAGAGATTCCTCTTCGCGCAAGCGTTTCCCAAGTCGTTCTCGCCGCCGTCGAATCGATTGATAAATGGCTTCTGGAGAAGACGCTAACCGCCGTTGCAAAATGGTTAGCGCAAAGCCGACCGTTCCTTTACGACCCTCATTGTCGAGCGCATCTGCCCGATTAAACTCAGCGCGAACGTAATCGGTAACCTTACGATAAAGCGTTGCCTCCAAGTCAGACAGTGGATAGCCAACTGTATGAGCAATCCGCTCAGGAAAAAGCGGCTTGCCATCAAATTTGAGCAAATCTTCTTTGACCAATCGCCGCATCATGTCGGACGTATCGCAAACGTGAACCCCGTCTCGGAATTTGCCTTCAAAGCGATCGCTATCCAACAGCGCCATAAACAGTTGGAAATCCTCTTCTTTCCCGTTGTGTGGTGTTGCTGACATCAGTAAAAAGTGTCGCGTCACAGTAGAAAGCAGTTTCCCCAATTTGTATCGCTGAGTTGCCTGAATCTCGCCACCAAAGAAAGAAGCAGACATTTTGTGCGCTTCGTCACAAATAATCAAGTCCCAATCCGTTTGCTTCAGCTTTTCCTGTAAATTCTCATTGCGGCTCAATTGATCCAATCGTGCAATCACCAAGGGCATCTCAGCCAGCGCGTTACCTGTGCGAGCCGATTGAATGCGATCGCTTGTCAGAATCTCAAACGGCAAATGAAACTTTGTGGCAAGCTCATCTTGCCACTGAATTGCTAGACTTCCCGGACAAACCACAAGACAACGATGCAGATCTCCCCGAATCACCAACTCTCGAATCAACAGCCCCGCCATAATGGTCTTCCCAGCTCCTGGATCATCTGCGAGCAAGAATCGAAGCGGTTGGCGAGGAATCATTTCACCATAAACGGCAGTGATTTGGTGCGGCAACGGATCAACCAACGACGTATGAACAGCCAGCAGCGGATCAAATAAATGGGCGAGTCGAATTCGATGCGCTTCAGACACAAGGCGAAGTAATGCTCCGTCTCCATCAAAGCTCCACGGTTGCCCTTCCGTAACGACTTCCAAATCAGATAACTGGCTTCGGAAAACTAACTCAGTACCTAGATTTCCATCGGTATCTTTGTAAACCAACTCTACCGCGTCCGTTCCGTGCCAAGTTACATCTACGATCGTTACGTGCCGATTTGACAGAATGCCTTTCACGGTTTTGCCACGAGTCAAGTCTTCAAGTTGAGACATGAATTTACTCTAATTTCTAATGCCAGATTTTTCAGAATCCAGCCCGCCAAAATTTCGATGACCATTATGAACCGTATTCCATCAGCAGGTGAAAGCTTTTCTATAAAAAAGTTTTGTATTTGAAAGACTTAGAGGGTGTTTGAGAAGTCATCGTTCATCGCATTCACCCGCCCGGAAATGAATCTCCGGGCTAATCGTGGGAAGCCCACTCAACTGGGCTAAGAACTCCGAATTACGCTCTCAGCCCGCTGAAGCGGGGTTTCCTATATTAACGTGAGTTCGACAAGTAAGTATCCTCCGGCAGAGCTGGCTTTAACATGTGTGCGCCGCTCAAAGCGGCAAATCAGCACCTCCTGAAGGAGGCAATCGGATTACTCGTTGAAGAAATTCAATTGATCCACCCGCTGATCTTCTTTTTCTTGATCCCGGATGTACTGGCGCACTAGCGCTTCATCTCGTCCTACCGTCGAGACATCGTACCCCCTTGCCCAAAAGTGTTGTCCCGTAAAGTTCTTCCGCCGCCCCTGATAGGTTCTCGCAACGTTGATTGCGCTCTTGCCTTTGATATAGCCCATCACCTGCGATACCGAGTACTTCGGCGGAATCGAGATCAGCATCTGCACAGGGTCTGGCATCAAATGCCCTTCCTCAATCCGACATTCCTTTTGGGCTGCCAAGTCTCGAAACAGTTCTCCCAAATGCTGCCGCAACTCGTAGTACAGCGCTTTCTTCCGATACTTGGGAATGAACACCACATGATATTTGCACTCCCACTTTGTATGACTTAAACTTCCGGTATCTTTCATTTTGAGTCTCCTTGCACGAATCACTTTGTTCGTGTCTTTGAGACTCTTTCTTAGATTCCCGGAACTGTCAAACTCTGGGAGTCCCCCAGCAAAGCTGGGGGTTTACCGAATTAATTATCTGTTGAGCGATTTTGAAGTTCTGCGGGTGTAGTTCGTATTTTCCTTCAGATTCGCTCAGGGCGCGATCTCTAGCTGACTGAGCGAAGCCGAAGACAACGGGTAATTTGTTTTCGATAAATCTCCTAAGCCATCATCGCGTGTGATCACAATACGATCGAACTGCTCCCGTTTCTGCCTTCGTGCAATAAGCCTCTCGAAATTCGGACGATCGTCGTCCGTACCCCGTTGAATATCGAAAAAGATTTCAGTACATCCCGCTCGCTCTAATCGACTGCGTTGCTGCTTGGCGGCAGTATCTAACTCTTCATCACTGACCTTGCGACCATAGTCAAGTTTGGACACGCGACCGTAGCCTAAAACCTGCATAAAAATGGAAAAAGCGGTTCTAGTCAATCTTAGCTCAACTAAAACCGCGAACGATCCTCTAGAGAGGAGAACACTGAACGTTACTATAAGGCTTATTGAAAATCCTTGTCAACACTAATGAGAAAAGATTTCAATAAATTCGAGGATGCAATCGCCGAATGCCACGGAAATAACCGAAAATATTGAGACAGAAGGAGTATGATAATTCAGATTCATTCATGATGAGCGATTTATGACTCTGCAACTGCGCGTATATGTTCCGCCCCATCCCTTAATCAAACATTGGCTTGGTGTCGCTCGTGATGCCTCGACTCCTTCAACTCTGTTTCGGACTGCGATCGCAGAATTAGGACGGTGGCTGACTTACGAAGCAGTTCGCGAATGGTTGCCCACGATCGAAACCACGATCGAGACTCCGCTTGCCCCTTGTCCTGCGACATTTATTAATCCTGAAATCCCGGTCGTCGTCGTGCCGATTCTGCGGGCTGGACTCGGTTTACTGGATGGCGCACAGTCCTTATTGCCCTTGGCATCGATTTATCATCTCGGACTGGTGCGGAATGAAGAGACACTAGAAGCGAGTTGTTATTTAAACAAATTGCCTGATCAGTTTGATCCGCAGACTCGTGTTCTGATCGTTGATCCGATGCTGGCAACGGGTGGCAGTTCGATTCGGGCAATGGAAGAATTGACCAAACGGGGAATTGATCCCGCATTGGTGAGAATTGTTGCAGTCGTGGCGGCTCCTCCTGCCTTGCAAAAATTGGGAAGTGCTTATCCGAGCTTGTCGATTTACACAGCGGGAATTGATGAAGTGTTAAACGATCGCGGATTTATTGTTCCTGGACTGGGAGATGCGGGAGATCGCATTTTTGGCACTTGAGGATCGATACAATAGAGGGAATAGAGCTTGAGGAACGATCGCCCATGAGTCAACAAGATAATTTTTCTGGTGGATTTGTCCTCGGCGCGATCGTCGGTGGCATTGTTGGCGGAATCATTGGATCAGTGGTGACATCGCAACGATTGGCAGAGGAAGTCGAAGAAAAGCCAGAATTGAAAACTGCGAAGCCGAGGAAAAAAATGCGGGCTTCGGAAGAACAAAATATTGAATTGGCACGACGGAGTTTAGAAGATAAGATTGCACAGTTGAATGATGCGATCGATGATGTGCGCCAGCAGTTAGGCACTGTGAACGGTCGCGGAATTGAAAATGATTTGCCGGGATCGCGTGAAATTATGCGAGAAGATTAGGTGCTTCTATAGCAAGAGTACGATCGCTCGGAAAATCGCTTAAACTATGATGAAAATGAATCGAATATCCCTAAGCCAAGAGGAAGTTCAAACGTTATGAGTCCAGCGGATTTACTAGCAACCACTATCGATCGATTCTTAGGAATTTACTTTGTCTTACTCGTGCTTAGAATTCTCCTAAGCTGGTTCCCCACGATCGATTGGTACAGCCAACCCTTTGCAATTTTGAGCCAGTTGACCGATCCGTATCTGAATCTTTTCCGTCGCATCATTCCGCCACTGGGTGGAATCGATATTTCACCGATTTTGGCATTTCTAGCGCTGCAACTGGTTCAAGGATTTGTTCCCGCGCTGTTGCGTTCAACCTTGGCAAGCTTACCCGTCTTTGCAGGCTAGACTTCTCACGGCATAGGGTATAGAGCGCGGTCGTCAGTCTAATTGGCGATCGCGTTCTTGTTAAGAAGCGTTACGATCGAGATTGAAGCGTTAGAGATCGATCGTGGCAGAGAAACGGATTATTATTTGGCATCGCAATGATCTACGAGTGCATGATCACGAACCGTTAAGCAAAGCGGTGAGATCAGGCGCAAAAGTGATTCCGGTTTATATTTTTGAGCCGAGACAGTTTGGTAAGACTCCTTATGGATTTCCGAAAACGGGAGCAATTCGGGCAAATTTTCTGCTCGAAAGCGTGACAGATTTGCGGGAAAATCTACGATCGCTCGGCAGTGATTTGATTATCCGAATCGGAAATGCACAGGAATTAATTCCAGCGATCGCGCAAGAATTAGAAGTTGAAGCGGTTTATTACTATCACGAAGTCACCTCTGAAGAAACGAAGATCGAAGATGCGTTAGAGAATGCACTGAAAGCGATCGGGGTTTCAACGAAACGATTCTGGGCGCAAACGCTTTATCACGTCGATGATTTGCCGTTTGAAATTCGAGAAATTCCAGAACTATTCACCAGTTTTCGCAAGCAAGTCGAAAAATCTTCAACCGTTTACGAACTCGTTCCAACTCCGCAGCGATTAGTCGGATTACCAGAAATCGATCGAGGCGAAATTCCGACTCTTAAGGATTTTGAATTAGAGTTACCGCCACCAGATCCGAGAGCCATGATTCCATACCGGGGAGGCGAAACCGCAGGAAAGGCAAGACTCGAAGAGTATTTCTGGAACCAAGACGCGCTCAAGGTTTACAAAGAAACGCGCAATGGAATGTTAGGGGTCGATTATTCCTCGAAGTTTTCTGCCTGGTTAGCTTTGGGCTGTTTGTCACCGCGTTATATCTATTGGCAAGTTCAGGAGTATGAGTCGAAACGAGTGCGGAATGATTCGACGTATTGGCTGATTTTTGAACTATTGTGGCGGGATTATTTTCGGTTCATTGTCGCGAAACATGGGAATCAGGTGTTTCGTCGATCGGGCTTGCAAGGGGTCGATATTAACTGGAAAGCAGATCTCGATCGCTTTAATCTTTGGCTCGAAGGCAAAACCGGATTCCCGCTCGTGGATGCCAATATGCAGGAAATTGCTGCAACTGGATTTATGTCAAATCGCGGACGGCAAAACGTCGCCAGCTTTCTAACCAAAAATCTTGGAATTAATTGGCAGTGGGGCGCGGAATGGTTCGAGGCTCAGTTGATTGATTACGATGTCTGTAGCAATTGGGGCAACTGGAACTATACAGCAGGCGTTGGGAATGATGCGCGAGGCTTCCGATTCTTCAACATCACCAAGCAAGCCAAGGATTATGACCCGGATGGCTCGTATGTGAAACATTGGCTACCTGCGCTAAAAGATATTCCCGCTGCGAAAGTTCATGAGCCTTGGAAATTACTACCCGTTGAGCAAGAGCGATTCAATGTGCGCTTAGGAGTTGATTATCCCAATCCCGTTGTGGACTTGTTCAAATCTGCCGAGGCAAACGAAAAAATCTACAATGCTGCATTTGGCAAGTCTTCCCAGGCTCCGAGAAAAGAGAGAGATCGACAATTCAGCAAACCTCAAAAACGCCGTTAAATGTTCCGGACACGCCTTGGACATTTGGAATAGTGGAATGGTAGATGCACCCTGATTATTTGCCTCGGTTTCTGACCGAGGTTTTTTATTGGAAATTTTTAGAAATTCTCCGGATGCCTCTCTAACTTTAGGAATAGTGGAATGGTAGATGCACCCTGATTATTTGCCCTGGTTTCTGACCGGGGTTTTTTATTGGAAATTTTGCGATCGTTCGTACATTTACCAGCCTGAAATCCATTTATAGTCAGAAAAGACTTAGAGGATAGGGCAATGACGACCACCACATCGAACGCGATCGCATCGGTTCTCGCAGATTTGGCAGACCTCGAACTGATTACCGAACCGAGCCAAGTCGCCAAACTGTCTCAAGATTATTATCATTTCAGTCCGGTATTAGTTCCCCAATTGCAAGACAAAGTGGGGGATGTGGTCGTTCGTCCCGCCAATGAAGCAGAAGTCCTGAAAGTCGCGCAAGCCTGTGTTCGATATCGCGTGCCATTAACAGTACGAGGAGCGGGAACAGGCAACTACGGGCAATGTATTCCACTCGAAGGCGGCGTGATTCTGGATTTAACCAAGATGACCGCGATCAAATGGATGAAGCCAGGAATGTTGCGAGTAGAAGCAGGCGCGAAATTAGCCACGATCGACAAACAAACTCGTGAAATCGGTTGGGAGATTCGCATGGCTCCTTCCACGTATCGGACTGCTACGATCGGTGGATTTATTGGCGGTGGCAGCGGGGGAATTGGCTCAGTCACGTATGGGCAATTACGCGATCGAGGGAATTTGATCGCGGTACGAGTGGTGACGATGGAAGATGAACCGAGAGCGATCGAGCTTCGGGGCGATGAAGTATATCAAGTCGCTCACGCTTACGGGACAAATGGAATTATTACCGAGTTGGAGATTCCGCTGGCTCCAGCTTATCCTTGGGCAGAAGCGATCGTGACCTTTGACGATTTCATGGGTGCGGCTCGATTTGGTCAAACTCTGAGCGATGCAGATGGCATGATCAACAAACTCGTTTGCATCTGTGCTGATCCGGTTCCGGGCTATTTTGCCGCACTGAAGAGTTACATTCCAACCGGAAAAAGCTGTGCGCTTCTGATTGTGTCTGAGACTTGTCTAGAGCCGCTGAGTGAGTATGTAAAAGAGTTTGGCGGAGAGATTACTTATCAAAAGAATGCTGAAGATGCAGGCAAAGGATTCACTCTAGGAGAATACAGTTGGAACCATACGACGCTTCACGCTCGGAGTGTTGATCCGTCGATTACTTATCTGCAAACCCTGTTCCCGGACGATAAGAATTTGACGCTTCTGGAAGAGATGTACCATCACTATGGCGATGAAGTGATGCCGCATTTGGAATTTCTCAGAGTGGGCGGAACGGCGCGACCTGCTTCACTTCAATTAGTGCGATATTCCACTGAGGAGCGGTTGAATGAAATCATTGCTCATCATGAATCGAAAGGGGCATTCATTTTCAATCCGCATACTTATTTGATCGAGGATGGCGGGATGAAAATGGTGGATGTGGCACAACTGGAATTTAAGAAAAAGGTTGATCCGTATGGGTTACTGAATCCGGGTAAGATGCGGGCTTGGTTGGAGAGATAGGAAATTGAAAAAGCCAGGAATGCAAAAAACTCGATCGCGCATTCCTGGCTTTTCAGTTTGAATTCAATTAATTTTTCGGTGCGGGAGCAGGGGAAGACTGCACTGGAGCGGGACTTACCGGAGTCACACCAGCAGGCGGAGTCGTTGGACTGGTCGTACTTTCGCTACCTTGAGCCGCAGGAGGTTGAGCCGTACTCAGACGAGTAATTTGATCCTTGAACTGAGCAGGAGCAAGCGAGGCAGCCTTATCAAACAAGGGTTTTGCCTCGTCATTTTTACCTTGTTCTTTTAACACCAATGCTTTGTAAAGAACAGGCTGAAAATCATTCGCGTTCGTTTTCGAGGCTTCATCAAACGTAGTCAACGCCTCATCGTAGCGCTTCTGAGACGCGAACACTTTGCCTAATAAAACTTGTACCGCTGTAGTATCAACGCTATTTGCTTGAGCTTGATTTCTAGTTGGAGCTTGCTTAACCGTGTCTTGTAAAAGTCCGATCGCAGCTTCAGGACGATTCTGTTTAATCAGCAAATCTGACAATCCCGCCAGCGCATTTAAGTCACCGGGCTTGCCTTGAAGAATCGATCGATACGCCTCTGCTGCTCCTTCTGGATCGTTCAACTGCTGTTTCGCCTGAGCCAACAGAACGCCGTACTCGGTCTGATTCGGATTCAGTTTCGCTAACTTCTCCAGCGGATCAATGACACCTTTGACATCATTAAGCTGCAATCTTGCTTCGAGTAAGCCTCGGAGTGCTGTGGTGTTTTCCGGTTCGCGTTTGAGGACTTCTTCGTAGCCTCGCGCTCGTGCTTCGATGTCTGCTTTCTGAGGAGTCGCTGCTTCAGAGGGACTCGGACTCGGTTTTGTCGCTTGGGAATTGCTCCCGATCGCGGAAGTAATCAACGGCAGCATCGTGACACCGAGTAAGCCCAAAGTTGCCACAATCAGCACGATATTCAGGAGCCAACGATTTTTCCGCATTTCACTCACGAGATTACCTCACCATTTTTCGCAGGGTTGAACAGCTAAGACGAAGTTAGCAGATTCAACGATAGCGCAAAGTTGTGGAAACGGCGCAGTTGAGGGGGAAGGAGGAAGAGTGGGGAGTGGGGAGTGGGGTGGCTTTGTGTCTTACTCCCTACTCCCTACCCCCTACTTACGCTTGAGCCGTTTGGCGTGGAACTGAAGGGGCAGGAGTCGATCGCGTTTCTTTCGCCGAATCGACCTCGGTGATTTCGATGTGATTTAACAGTGTGGTAACAAAAGCGAAGAGTAAGAAAGGAAGTGATAGCACCAGGATTAGTCCGACGGTGGCAAGTGCGTAAACGGGACGACTCGCGCCCATCATTGCCATCGCAGACGCAAGCGAGACGAAAATTACGATGAGCCAGATGATGATCTGACCATAAATATCGCCGAATGAAAGTGTGCAAGTTAAGCGATACCGTTGCATATTATTCATGGTTTCTCATGAAAAACGATTTGAGCGATTTCTTAAACGTAGCGTCAAGTTTCGCAGAAGGTCGATTTCTTCCGTTTTTTGCAACCTTTTTTAATGTCGATCGACGATTCAAATCTAACAAAAGCCAGATGAATCGATTAATGCGCCCGCCCTGCTCCTAAGTACAATTCTGCAACTCTGGGATTGTTTAGCAGTTCTGATCCGACTCCTTCAAATCGATCGCGTCCTGATTCGAGTACGTAACCACGATCCGCCATTTCTAGCGCTCTACGGGCATTTTGCTCGACTAGAACGATCGCAGTTCCATCTCGATTAATCTGCCGAATTTGTTCAAATACACTATTTACCAGAATTGGAGACAAAGCGGCTGAAGGCTCATCGAGCAAAAGCAGTGTGGGTTTTAGCATTAAAGCTTTTCCCATTGCTAACATTTGCCGTTCTCCGCCTGAAAGCGTTCCTGCTCGTTGTTTGCGGCGTTCTGCAAGTCTGGGAAATCGCTGATAAATCTCATCTTTAAGCGGTTGGAGTGGGACATCTCGAACATAAGCGCCCATTTCGAGATTTTCCTCGATCGATAAAGAGGGAAAAACGTTTGCAATCTGCGGTACGTAAGACATTCCGCGCTGCACGATTTGATCCGATCGCAATCCTGCAATCTCTTGCCCGTTAAATTTAATGCTTCCCGTATGCGGCTTCAGCAATCCAAATACTGTTTTTGCCAAAGTCGATTTTCCGGCTCCATTCGGTCCAATAATTGCCACAAGTTCACCGGGAAGGACTCGCATATTTGCGCCTTGCAAAATGTCTAAGTCTTTGACATAACCTGCGTGAACGTCTTGAACTTCAAGGATCGGAGAAGTCATAGTGAGAGTCGCTGAAAACTCCCACTATCTTTGCATAGATTGTGAATTAGGCGATCGTATATCCCGCCTCAGTGATGGCACTTTTCACTGCTGTCTCAGATTCTGCGGTTTCGATTTTGACGAGTTTGGTTTTGGTGTCGGCTTGAACGATCGCAGATGAATCGATCGCTTTTACGGCTTCGGTAATCGTAGTGGCGCAAGCAGAACACGCCATATCGGGCACAGTCAGTTCAAGAGTCATGATGAGAAATAGAACTGGAACATTTCTATTTTGAACGCTCCAGTCCGCAGGAGAGTCAACCCATTTACAGAATTTGCTCCAAAATCGTTGGATCTTGAATTTCTTTATCTTTGGCAAGCAGAACGACTTTAGAGATCACTTCCGCTGTTTTTGGATCATTATCAATAAAGGGAAGAAAGATACGTCCCCGATGTTGTGAGGGTACTGGAATGATGCACAATGCGCCTCCGGGTTGACGATGTACCATTGCACTCCCTAAATGCACTGAGTAGCTTCCTAAATGTCCCTCAATTAAGACATGATTGCTCTGAATGTGAACATTGGGAAGCTTTAATAATCGGCAAGTTTCGCGGACTAAGCTCGATCGCATTTCAACAGTGGAAGCGGTTGCTTCTGGATCGACACCGCCTTGATGTGCCACACTCACAACTAGATCGAGATCCCGCAGCACTTCACTCAGTAACAAGGGCGGAACTTCTACTAATGGCAACGGTTTCCACTCATCACGACGGTAGAATCGCACACCTTCTAAAGTCAATCCTTCCACTTCGAGCGGCGTGTAGTATCCGTATTGGAATTCAACCTCTGCAACGATTCCCTCCGCGTGAAACGTTCGTCTTACGCCTTCATCGGGTGTCGCAATCCAGCCACGTTGTCCAAAAAGCGCGATCGCTTGCTTGGAATTGACCTGATGCCCTTCATACCGCTTCAAAAGTTTTTCGGATTGTTCTTGAGCGGTTAAGACATACAATTCGCGGAACACTTGCTTAAAGGGCTGAGAAACCGATCGCTCAAAACAATCCTGTTGCCAGAGATGCCATTCATTCGATTTCAGCAAATCATACGGGTGAGCAATTCTAAGCGATTCGGATTCAATTGCTCGGATTATTCCAGTGTGCGATCGCAGTCCAGTTTCAGTAAGATAGCCAATGTCTTGATCACTGATTAAAACTAACTGACATAACATCGGAGCAAGTACTGGATGTGTCCGAAGCTGCATCAATTCATCGACTGTAAAGCGATCGCCGCGACACATCGCTTGTTCTAACGAAATCCGCATTCGAGAAGCTTGCTTGGTAATCTCTTGTTTACGGCTTGTGATCGCTTGAATTTGCGGATCTTTTTTGAGCTTTGCAGGAATCGATTTTAGAGCTTTTCCAGCTTTAGAAATCGCTATCTCAGGCTCTCCTAATTCATTGATGGATAGGCTGACGCTTACATCACTGATGGTTACTGTTTGCGCCTGTCCTGCTAAATCTGCAACCAATGAAGCCTCCATTGCCCACTGTAATCTTTGTGGATCAATGTATCCTGCTGTTCTCGCTAAGTTTTCTAAGCCGATCGACACTGCTAGTTTTTCGCTCTGCTGCCGTTGTGAGCCGAACTTTTTACTAGAGCGAAGAAACTCTTGTAGTAATTTGTATCGATCGAGTAATTCTTTCTCGCGTTTTTTCCCTTTTGGTAATGGCAAAAGTCCAAGAGCGCGAACGGAATCTTGATGGCGTTTTTCAGAGATGCGATCGCGAACCGCTTCAATTTGCAAATTTCCTAACATTGCATCCGCGAACAATTTCGCTCGTTGATGTCCGCCTCCACTCGAAGCAAACTGGGCTGAATCATACAACTGTTTCCAATGTTCCGGTTTCAATCGCTTGCGTAAATCTAAGAACCAAGCAACATCGACTGCACCATCCATTAAACTCTGAGCAGACAGCGGAGTGCGTTCACTAATTTGAGCTTCCCAGGTTTCTCGAACATCTTGCTCGACTGACCAGCTTGTATCTTTAGTGTGAGCATGAATCCACCACACCGCATCAGCAAATCCAGTCCATTCAAGTGTGTGTTCAACATAGTTCACCCACTGCGGCGTGTAGAATGCAAACTGAATCAATTTCTGAGGTGAAATCTGAGCCGATAGCACTCGCTGTTTGAATTCTTCGGGAGTATCTTCTGGAGCCGGAAAACTCACCCGCATCAGGTGACTAAAGACAGACGCTTTACTTAGATTGCCATAGCTATAACCGCGAACTAATTTTTCCTGTCCTAAACCTTGCATCAACTGAATCACCGTTGGAATTCCAGTGATCGATCGCAGTCGTGTCGCAGCATACGAAGCCGCTGTGGGAAAGTCCCCCCGCTGAAGCTCGATCGACAAAATTCGAGCGCGAATACGATCAACGATTTCATTCAGTTTTGGAAGTTGCTGATATTCCGCCTGTGGCTTGCGTCGAGTCAGATTGTAGAGATCGGTGAAGTTCAATCGCACTCTGGCTTTGGCTTCTGCGATCGTGGCTGCTGTTGCGTTCTCTTGAGTTTGAACAGTGCGATGCGTCCCAAGAATCCGGAAAATCAAATCCGCTTCTTTTGCTTCTCCAGCTTCCCAAGCCATGTAAGTGTCAATCAGCAAGGTGGATGAATAATGAACGGGCAGCCGGCGATCGAGCCAGCGAGTAATTTGCCACCAAAGTTTGCGATCGTCATTCCAATCTAAAGTGAGGTGGGATTGAATCAGATAGCACCAAGCTCTGAGAAAGGTTTGAACGCGATCGCACAGTCCGCCATAGTTGTATTGATTCCAGATTGGAGAGTCTTGCAATTTGTCGATCGGAATCAGTTGGAGAATTTGAGCGAGGGTGTCGATCGCAAATCCTGAAACTTGCTCTGGTGGATGCTTTACCACTAACCATCGCGCAATTTCATACACTAATTGCGGATAACGCAGTTCAGGAGGATCAGCCGCAAACTGTTTCAGTGATTCCTCAACTTGATTAGCGAGTTCATCATAAGACACATAATCAGGCGCATAAGAGCGAATGAGTGCTGTCAGTTGATCTGGAATCGCACTAAGCGCATTAACCAACTCTATTTGTTCATCATCAAGCTCCGCAATCTCAGTAATATCCTCCGTGGGAGTTTGCGGAGTAGCAGGCTGAAACTTAGGAACCATGATTCGCAGCAATTCTAGTCCGTCTTCATCTCGCAATCTGGGCGATCGCTGCTGCCACCAATTCTCCCAAACATCATCCAGCAAAATCGTGCCAGTGCCGGGATGCAATTGCCAGTGGTAGTAAAGATTGCCAAATAACTGTTCTTCATCGCCACCTCTCACCGCTGGAGCTATCACAGGTGTTTGGCGATGTTCATGAACGAGATCATCGAGCGATCGTAAACATGCGATCGCGGCAGGAGTCATAATTTGAGCCGCTGTCCTGGGTTCTGGTTGAACGATCGGCGTAAGTTCATCAACCTCTACTAATCCCAGTGCATCTGTTAACGAAGGTTCTTTCGTTTCAGGTTCTAAGATTGTGGCTAATAGTTGATCTTCGGTTGTAGAACGCTTCGATCGCTCTTTTTGATAGTTCGTCGCTAAAGTTCGACTGGCTTCTACTACCCGCTGTGCTAGAACTAACTCGCGTAAGAGTTCTAATCCTGCTTGCCGTTGTGAAGCTTGTTTTGCTTGTAATAATCTGTGTGCCGATGCGATCGTGTCAATATCCGATTGATTCAACAACAGTCCTAAAATACCGCGTCGTAAATTACTCGCTTTCCGAGTTAACAATTGCTCGATTTGAATGCTCTCATCTGTTGTAATCGTACAGTCATGCAGCAATCGAATTGTTGTTTCGCGTACCCATTGAGCGCTATCTCCCACTAGCTTGAACAAGGTTGCGCGAATCTCAGCATCCCAAGGCTTGATTGCTGCTAGTAGTCCCGCGACTTGTTGACGACTGTAAGGTTCCATTACGGAAATAAACGGGATCAATCGTTTTGGCGATCGCGTTCCCATCTGCATGATCATTGCGGTTGCGACGTGTTCTTGGCTCGATTCGAGTTTGATCCATTCCCATACCATTGAAAGTGTTTTCGGCTTTTCGGGAAATCGAGGTAAATTTCGCTCTAGTCGATCGAATAAATCTGAATCTTTGATTTCTTGGTCTGAACCGTATTGAAACTCTTGAACAACACGAGTTGTAACCGTTAAATCTGGATCGTCGATCGCATCAATCAAAGCCAATTTTGCTGGCGTAAGTTGCAATTGCGATAAGAAATGAACTGCTACAAACCGATGAGTTGCTTCAGGATATTTGAACAATGCAGTCGCGAGATCAATTGCAGCGATCGCATCTCTAAACCCATAAGTCCAAAGTGCCAGATAAACCGTTTGAGCATCGTCACTCTCTAAGGCTTGCTGTTGCGCGGTTTCATCTGCTAACAGTTCGCTTACTTGAGTCAGAATTTGTTTGGCGAATTTCTCATTGATTGACTCGACTCCGAAACCGAACCAAACATCGATCGCACGAATCACCGAGCTAAATCGCGTCAACTTCTCTGCCACAATCAATTGCAACAGTCTTGCAAATGCGATCGGGTGAGCTTCATCAATGGTTTCTAAGATTCGCTGTCTTAAACCTTCTTGTCGCTGTGCTGCTAGTAGCAACCGTTCAACAAATTCCCAGCCTTCTTGCCGATTCGCGGTGAGAAACGCCCGAATCACATGGTTTCCCATTGCTCCAATTTCGTGATCTCCCAGTGCCGACTCCATCAAGATTTGAAAGATTTGCTCATCACCTTGATTGATAGCTGCTGCGAATAAAATCCCAAATGTATCCGCCGATCGATTGAGATAAGGAAACCAGGCGGCAAACCAAGCCAAATCTTGGTCATATCCTGTCACCGCATTGATGAGATCCAAAAGCCAGTTAATTCGCCGAGGAGAACGAAACTGAGGATGATTTGGAGCGCGAAACGATCGACGGTAGTATCCCATCTGATAAGGCAGTTGATCATGCAGTATCAAAGCCTCAATGACAGTCGATCCGAACTTTGGAAACAAACACTCAAACACGGGAGTAACATCATCAAGCTCTGCCAGTTTGAGTACGGCTTTTCTTTGGAAATCATCGATCAATCGATAGTCTGTGGTGCTGCGTCCTGTGGAATTGCAACCGAGTAACCCGTATACGATCGAGCAAATCGATTCCGGTAGTTCTGCCGCTTGCTGTACCCGTTGATTCTTCCATTCTGCATCGTAAACCTGTCTCAATTGAGCTTGTGCAATTTCAGGATTCAGCATCTCTTAAAAAGCTCCAAAAACAATAATTCAGCAGATCACCCATTAACCGCCCACCAATGGAACCAATCGCAGAAACAATAATTCTGATTGTTCACCCAAAGCGACTTTTGTTTCTAAACTCTCAATCTGTTGTTCATCTAAAAATACAAAGTAAAATCCATCTGCAAACGCTTGTAATGCAGTTTCAACCGCCTGTTCAACTTCTACAGCTTGATCGAGTTCACTTCCGCCCGATTCGATTTTTCCTTGTGCGAGTCCTGCCTGAATTTGCTCAGGACTGAGAATATTGAGTAATCTACGCTGACTTTGACGCGATCGAAAAGATTCCACTTCTGCGTGAACAATGTGTGTGAGCAGCGATCGTAGTGTAATTTCTTCTGCTTCCAATTCTTCAGGCAAGGACAGTTCCCAATTTGCGAACGTTGGGCGAGTCTTGCCCATTACTTTCCCGGAAATCGTAAGTTTGGCTGACATAATCAGGGGAAAAAGAATTTAGATCAATTGTACTATATAAACACCCTGTCGTAGCTTGCAATACGTTTAGATTCAGTTAATTATTGGACAATACCAGAAATTTCTACTAGGCGATTTCTTATGAGTCTGATTGGGGAACCACAAGTTGCTGATTCATCCCAAGCGAATCAGGACTATCCGCTGTCTGCTGTCCCAATGTCCGATCGTCGTCCGGTCTGGTCGTTGGCTCCTTTGTTAATGGGATTTGCGCTAACTTCGACCACTCTGATCGCAGGCGGTACACTCGGCTCATCACTGCGATTCACAGACATGCTCTGGGCGCTAATTATTGGAAACTTAGCACTCGGCTCGTATTGTGCGGCACTTGCGTACATTGCTGCAAAAAGTGGATTGAGTACAGTGCTAATGGCACGATTTAGCTTTGGAGCCATTGGATCGCGTTGGGTCGATTTTATTCTCGGCTTTACTCAGATTGGTTGGTACGCTGTGACAAATGCGTTTATTGCTGATGCGCTCTTGAGATTGTTGAATCTGCCAGACTCTTGGGAATGGTTCGGAATGGTATTCTTCACGTATGCCTTCTGTGTCACAGCTTACATGGGCTACACCGCAATGGATTGGTTAAGCCGATTAGCAGTTCCAGCAATGCTGATTTTGATTGCACTCAGTTTAACGATCGGTTTCCGAGATGCTGGAGATTTATTCGCGATCGCACCCCAAAAAACAATCGGCATCGGTGAAGCGATCGGCGTTGTAATCGGTACATTCATCTCTGGTGGAACTCAAGCAACCAACTGGAGCCGATACGCAGATTCGACCAAGAATGCAGTCTTGAGTACTCTAGGTGCTTTTCTCTTCATCAATGGATTGCTAGTCTTCACAGGTGCATTCTGCACTTTGGTATATGGAACCAATGACCTAATCGAAGCAATGGCAAAACAAGGATTGCTCTTGGGTGGATTGATCCTCTTGATTCTGAACGTTTGGACAACGCAGGACAATACGATTTATGCGTTCTCGATCGCAGGAAGTAACTTCTTCCGCACGTCTAAACGAACAGCTTTTGTATTAGGTGGAGCTACTTTCGCGCTCGTTCTCGCACTCGGTGGCATCTATGGAAATATCATTCCGTTCCTGGTTCTTCTTGGAACGGTAATTCCTCCGGTTGGCGGCATCATCATGGCGGATTTCTGGTTCCACCGGGGCGCACATTTCCCATCGTTGGATGATCCGCTGCCTGCATTTAACTGGGCGGGTGTGATTTCTTATATTGTTGCAGCCTCGATCGCTTATTTCTCTGGTTCTGTAGGCTTCGGAATTGCGCCGATCAATGGTGTAATTTCTGCGGCTGTGCTGTATGTGATTCTGAGCAAGGTTTTACCTAGTTCAGTTCGGGCGTAAAACACTATAGCAGTAGAAGTTTAGATTAGGACATCCTCGGAGTCGCCCCCAAACCCCCAATTCTGGGGGCTTAGGAGATTTATCGAAAACAAATTACCCGCTGTCTTCGGCTTCGCTCAGTCAGCTAGAGATCGCGCCCTGAGCGAAGCCGAAGGGCAGTCTTTCAAGCGGTAAGCTCTTTCGTAGAAATCTCCTTAAGACTCTTGCTCCCCCAAACTTGGGGGCTGGGGGGCGATCTCGAAGTGTCCTAACTGAAATAAGTACGGCTATAAAAAAGACGATCGCAGAAAAACCGCGATCGTCTTTTTCATGTCAATTCAACCTTAAACCACTTCCACTTCAACTTGCGGTTGCTGTTGTTGCGGTTGGAATTGGAACAGCGAGTAAACCACATCCCGACGAATGTTGATCATCATTTCCAAGAACAGTTCATAACCCTCGCTCTTGTACTCGATCAGTGGATCTTTCTGACCATAACCCCGCAGACCAACCGATTCGCGCAATCCATCCATCGATTGCAAGTGTTCACGCCACAGAGTATCAATCCGATTCAGAATAAAGAACCGTTCCGCCTGACGCATCAGACCTGGTGAAACAGAATCAACTTCCGCTTCTTTCAGGTCATAAGCAATTCGAGCTTGTTCGTGTAAGAATGCTTTGATCTCGCTCAAGGTCATGTCTTCAAGATCATTCGGCTCCAGATCATCCAGGAGATAAACGAACTCTTTGACTTTGCTCAAGAGCTTATCGAGTTCCCATTCTTCTGATGGCAGTTCAGGATTGATATACGCTTCAACAACGTCATCCATTGTTCGTTCTGCGTATTCGATCACTTTCTCTTTGAGATCCATCCCTTCCAACACTCGACGACGCTCGGCGTAAATTGCACGACGCTGATTGTTCATCACTTCGTCATACTCGAATACTTGTTTCCGAATGTCGTAGTAATAGGTTTCGACTTTCTTCTGAGCACCTTCGAGCGATCGAGTCAGCATTTTCGATTCGATCGGCATATCTTCCTCGACTCGGAAGGCGTTCATCATTCCTGCAACTCGATCGCCTCCAAAGATTCGCAGCAAGTTGTCCTGCAAGCTCAAGAAGAACTTAGTCGATCCAGGGTCGCCTTGTCGTCCTGCCCGTCCACGCAACTGGTTATCAATCCGCCGCGATTCGTGACGCTCCGTTCCAATCACGTGCAGTCCACCGAGTTTCACCACTTCTTCGTGTTCGCTATCGGTAAACGCATCGTATTCTTTCCGAATCATCTTGTAGACGGCACGTAGCGCTTGAATCACTGGATCATCAGTCGGCGCTTTTTCGGCTGCGGTCGCGATCTTGTCTTCTGCTTCCAACTCTGGCAAGCTCCGCTCACCATATTGTTGAACTGCGACATGAACCGCATCTTTCAAGGCTTGCTCAGTTTCAGGAGAAAGTTCAGTCGGGTAAATATCCGATTTTGCTTTCCAGGTTTTGATCCTGCCGCCTGGTGCAAAACCTTGTCCACCTTCACGCGAATCTCCGAAGCCCATGCCCGAAAAATCGTTGTCATCTTCAGGCTCAACAATCCGAGGCATGAAGTACTCACGGATCTTCAAACGCGCCATATAGTCGGAGTTACCACCCAAGATGATGTCCGTTCCGCGTCCTGCCATGTTGGTCGCGATCGTAACCTTACCCATCCGACCCGCTTGAGCGATAATCTCAGATTCCCGCTCAACGTTCTCCGGTTTCGCATTCAGCAAGTTGTGGGGCACGTTCAATTCTTGGAGCAGTTGAGAGAGTAATTCTGATTTCTCAACGCTCGTGGTTCCAACGAGAACGGGGCGACCTGTGCGGTGCATCTCCTCACATTCTTGTGCGATCGCACTCCATTTTCCAGTAATGCTTAGAACATACAGCCCGTTATCTCCTTCAGGAACGCTTTGACGCACCATCCGGTAGACTTCATAACTATTCGTCACCGTGATCATTCCAGGGTGCTTCGCTTGCCGAACGATTTCCCGCGCTTGATCTGCACTTTGGGGCAAACCAGGACAGAGATTATGCGGCAATTCTTGTCGATCGAGCAGTTGGGATAAATTACCTAATGCTTCGTAGTTCATTACCCAAACGAGAACCGGGCGACCTTCTGCAACTTTCTCAGCACACTCACGTGCGAAGACAGTCAAATCACCTGCTTCGGTTTTGTAAACGACATCAGATAAATCGATCCGGCGACGCGGCTGGTTCGTAGGAACCAAAGTAACTTCAAGCTTGTAGATCTTCTCTAATTCTGCTTCTTCAGTCTTCGCGGTTCCGGTCATTCCAGCGAGTTTCGGATAGAGCAGGAAGAAGTTTTGGTAAGTAATCGTTGCTAGGGTTTGGGTTTCATTTTGGATTTCGACCCCTTCTTTTGCTTCGATCGCTTGGTGCAATCCATCGCTCCAACGACGACCCGGCATCACTCGTCCGGTAAATTCGTCCACAATCACGATCTCACCGTTTCTCACGATGTAATTCACATCATTGATAAACAGTTCTTTCGCCTTAATCGCGTTGAATACATAATGCGCCCAAGGATCATTCGGATCGAACAAATCTGAAACACCAAGAAACTGTTCTGCCGCGATAAAGCCTTCATCGGTCAGCAGAATGTTCCGCTGTTTCTCATCCACTTCGTAGTGGTCATCACGCTTCAGCGCACGAGCTACACCTGCCGCCTGCAAATATTTCTCAGTCGGACGTTCAACCTGACCGGAAATAATCAACGGAGTCCGGGCTTCATCAATCAGCACCGAATCCACTTCGTCAATCACACAATAATTAAACGGGCGCTGTACAACTTCTTCCATCGAAGTCGCCATGTTATCGCGCAAATAATCGAAGCCGAGTTCGCTGTTGGTTGCGTAAGTAATGTCACAAGCGTAGTTTTTCTGACGCTCGATCGGACTCATATTTTGCTGAATCAGTCCGACACTCAGACCCAAAAAGCGGTGAACTTGTCCCATCCATTCCGCGTCACGCTTTGCTAAGTAATCGTTCACCGTCACGACGTGAACCCCTTTCCCAGAGAGCGCATTCAGATAAGCAGGCAAGGTCGAAACCAGGGTTTTTCCTTCCCCCGTTTTCATCTCAGCGATTTGTCCATCGTGCAGCACCATACCACCGATCAACTGCACATCGAAGTGCCGCATTCCAAGGACTCGCTTTCCAGCTTCCCGTACCACCGCGAACGCTTCCGGCAGAATATCATCGAGAATTTGCTTCTCTTCGTCTCTATTTTTCGCCTTGGCGAGTCGCTCTCGAAATTCAGCGGTCTTCGCTCTCAGTCCGTCATCGGAAAGCGGCTCAATCTCTTCTTCGAGCAGATTGATGTCATTGACCAGCGGTTTGTATTTCTTGAGCTTGCGTTGATTGGGGTCGCCCAGGAGAGATTTAAGCATGACAGGGGAAAATCAGAGCTTCTGAATGTGGGTGTGATGAGCGATCGAAACGTGCAAGTTCTCACTTTGGTTCCGATCCCGTTAAGTATTCCAATCCTATCACTCAGAACGAAACCTGAACGGGCAATGGCATCGGGGGAAAGCCGAACCTGCGAAATTCAAGAACTACACCGACCAATCGGTAATTGTCCCCTGTTCCCAAGCTTCATCGCGTTCAAATTCATCTAGCGCAAGAGCCGCTTCGATCACTGTTTTCCGTTCTTGCTGTTTCTGCTGAATTTGATGTAGCGTTTGAGCCGTGAGATAAGTTTCGCCACAGTCAGGACAATTCACGACGGGCACATTTCTAATTACTAATAGCCTTTCGTCCTTTCCATAACTGCGAGAAAGGTATCGAATTCGAGCATTGCCTTGCCCACATACATCACAAATCATGGCAAAGATTTGAAGGTGAAACAGAATTTCATTGAATCATAAGATATTACAGCGATCGCTCTCCGGAGCATTTCAATATTGCATCGTAGTCAATTCTATGTTTTATTCACTTTTAGACGATGTCACAGAAATTCCTCAAGGCTTCTGCATTCTGCGTTCTTACCCTTGCTCTGATTTTCGGTAGCGCACATTTAGCCGAATCCAAACTGCCTGAGGTGCTTCCGATTCGCGAACAGATGCCATATTCGCAAGCTCGACAAGAATTAATCGATCGAGGTTGGCAACCGAATCTAGAAGGCGATGAACCGAATTTGAATAGCTCTGTTGTGAAAACCTTGTTCGATTTAGGCTACGAGGAAACCAAGGATTGTGCTGGAACCGGGGAAGGACTCTGCCGATTCGAGTTTGTGAATCAGCACAATCAATTACTCATTGTGATTGGTGCACCAGGAAGAGGAGCAGGAGAGCAATTTGTTCGACGCTGGTGGATCGAATCAAGGTGAATTTTCCCATTGAGCACTGAGCTTGCGGAAATTGTACTGGTTCGCACCCGGATGGCAACTGACGCAGCTAGAGATTGGAACCGATCGAGATAATTCAACTCTCGGATGCAGAATCTTGAACGCTTTCGACTCGCCAAATCGGAAGGGAATTCGCTCACCTTCAACCACTTGGCGGGAGAACGTTCTGAGATATGTCCAAACCAGCGATCGAGCAGGTTCTTGCAGCGGATTCAACGTCGCTCCATAATGTTGCGGGTCTTGGAGCAATTCTCGCCAAGTTTGAGTCGGAAAAGTAGCGGGCGGAATGCCGATATGACAAGTGGCGCAATTTTCTAAATATGCTTGCTGTCCCAGTTTGAGATTGCCAGTCACAACATCGACAGTTCCAATCTCAGCCGAGCTTTTTGGAGCTTCAACGGCTTGAGCGAGTCCCCATCCGAGAATTAAACTCCAAATCAATAAAATTCCAATTAAGATGACTGGAGAACGTCTCCGAATTCGACGGGGTTTAGGCGGAACGGACTGGGACATAACGACTCACGTTGAATCCGGTTGAACTAGATCAGATAATACGTTACTCAGGGGCACTGACTTACGATCGAGAAATTTTGTTTCTTTGGATCGAAAAACTTTCTAAAGTCAAAGTGCTACATTCGCAACGGATATCAAAATCAATTTTGGATACAACAAAGTTTCACGCACATTTTGGGACATCAGGATGGATTGTAGTCACGTTCAACTTTGCGATCGCAAAAGCCAAATTGATTTAGTTCAACTTCAAGCGTTATTTCAAGTGGCAGCGTTTTGGGCAAGCGATCGGAAACCTGAAGATTTAGCGATCGCGATCAAACATAGTGATCCGGTGATTTCGGCTTGGGATGGCGATCGATTAATTGGATTTGCTCGTGCAACTTCGGACGGCGTTTATCGTGCCACGATTTGGGATGTCGTTGTGCATCCGGATTTTCAAGGGGCAGGACTTGGACGCAAATTGGTTCAAACCGTTTTGAGTCATCCTCAAGTGTCGAAAGTGGAACGGCTCTATTTGATGACGACGAATCAGCAAGAGTTCTATAAGCGGATTGGCTTTGAGGTGAATCAGACAACGACTATGGTTTATTTTAATCAGCCGTTGGTACTGCCACCTTCTCCCGTTGAAGTCGAATGCGATATTGGATAACGATCGTGAATTAAATTAAGTCCAGCGAGTTTGATCGCCAAGTAAAAGTTCGGAGTTATTAAATTCACATTCCTAAAGGGGTGTTTGAAAAGTATAAAAAGCGGCTTTGCTGCGTTGACAGTCCGCCCGGAAATGAATCTCCGGGCTAATGGAGGAAACCCCGCTGAAGCGGGCTGAGAGCGCAATTCGGAGTTCTTAGCCCAGTTTAGTGGGCTTCCCCCGATTAGCCCGGAGATTCATTTCCGGGCGGGTGAATGCGATCAACGATTATTTCTCAAACACCCTCTAAGCAAATTGCCCGGAGTCGTAAAGGCTCCGGGCACTGCTTTAGATTAGAACCCGATCGCTAGTTTGCGACACCTGCGGGAAACTTCACGCCGCTGGGGGTTTCACCATCCGATTCCACTCGCGAACCTTGCAGGAACGATCGCAGCATCCATGCCATTTCTTCGTGCTGTTCCATCATTCCGGTGAGGAAGTCAGCGGTTCCTTCATCGTGGAACTCGTCAGAACAACGATCGATATGTTCGCGCAAGTTGCGGATGATTAATTCATGATCGTTGACCAAGTTTTCCACCATTTTCGAGGCAGGAGGAACGTCACCTGTATGTTCTTCGATCGAAGAGTACTCAACAAAGCCTTTCGCGGTTCCAATCGGATAATCACCTAATTGGCGAATTCGTTCTGCGATCGCGTCGATCGCTTCATTCAAGACGGTGTACTGCTCTTCCCAAATTTGGTGCAGGGAGCGAAATTCGGGTCCAGTGACATCCCAGTGATATTTTTTGGTCTTAATCAACAGCAAATTTTCGTCTGCTAAGTCGCGATTTAGCATTTCACATACGCCTTGGCGCTGTTCGTCGGTTAAACCAATATTAATTTTGCTACGCATGACAATCACTCTCTACCTTTTTGGGTTTCTACTTGAGTTCACCAAATTTCCAGGAGAGTGGCATCAGTCAAAGGTGGGAACGAAGAAATTGTGAATTCTACCTTCCGAGCGTTTTAGGCTCGATCGCTTTCTTCAGCCTGCGATTCAGAGAAGTCAACTTTGTTGTAGAGATCTGCTACTAGAATTCGACAGGGTACAGAGGATAGTGAGATTTCCGCATTTTCGTCTTCATAATCAACTAAAATCCAGCGATTTTCCTCTTTTGTGTAATGCTCAACATGAACGGAGTGCTGATCAATTAATAGGTACTCCTGGAATGATGCAATACTTCGGTAGGCACTAAATTTTCCAGCTCGATCGAAGTTCTGAGTCGATTGCGATAAGATTTCTGCAATTAGCAAAGGGTTGATTAAAGTATCACGCCGACCTTCTTGACATTGAATCGGCTCCGCCATAACCATGACATCTGGATAGGTGTAAATCCGTTTGTCAGGAATCCAAAGGCGCTGATCGGTTACAAAAACGCTATAAGGTTCACGCTTTAAAGCAACATTCAATTCAGTATGAAGATTACCTGCAATTTTGTTGTGATTCGGAAGTCCACCTGCCATTAAAAGAATCTCACCATCGTTATATTCGTGGCGCTCATCCGATTGCACCTCAGCTTCTAGATACTCTTCTGGGGTGTATTTGCGCTTTGTTTCAGTTTGTAGAATCATGAGGCTACGACTCCTAATCGCTACTAGAAAATGATTTTAATACATTTGCATTATTAATTCAAATCGGGCTAACTTTGGCGCGGTATAACAGTCGATCGTAGTGTCGATATCCCGCATACCGAACTCGAACTAAATCACCCGTTTCTGCTGCGCCGCCCATTAACTGGTGCTGTTGTGGATCATAAGGAATTTCAGAACCGACGATCGCAGTTTGCTCAATTCCCCATTGTTGTAATAATTGCTCGATCGGACGCACTAATGGCAGTAGTTTAACCGCTGGAGCTTGCGGATTTTGTTGAGCCGCATACGCCGCCGCAGACCATTGAATGAGCCACGGTTCTAAGGTTTGTAAGCTCGATTGTTGAAACTCTTGTAGCAATGTTTCGCGCTGTTCTGAGAGTTGAATTTGAAGTCGATCGTATTCTTTTTGAATAGCTGGCATTAGATCGAACATCGCAAGCAGATCCGCCAAAGAGAGTCCTAACTTTGCTGCAAATTGCGTGAGGGTTTCTAACCGGAGTTGTTGAAGCTCTCCCCGACGGAGTTTGAGCAATTGTTTCTCAGAAATGCCAGCCCGATCGCGTAATTCTCGGAATGTTTTGAGATTGCGCGATCGCATTAATTCCCGAATCTGAGGGGTGTAGTCTGCCATAACTAATACAGTTTATTTCAACTGTATCAGAGTGGTTTGCTGCTAATGCGATCGACAATCCAACGCCGATGTTTAATCACAAAAAAGATGTACAAGCTGATCAGAATGATGAAACAACTATTACCTAGTGCACTGTAGGTTCCAATGATCTTCTGATCGCTCCAGTTATACACTTCACTGAGTTGGTTCATATCACCACCAGAATCACCAGAGCCAAATAAAAGCGAACCCCAAGGAATTGATTCGGCTCCTTTTTTAATCTGTTGCCAACGAGAGAATGCTGCCCAAAACGTATTTGCACCCACGATGATGAATGGATATCTCCAGAAATCCCATCGCCAATAGTTGGGTAATTGAAAATAGAATCCAGCAATCATCAAAGCACTGAGATAGAATTCGCCACCAATTCCGCCAAACGACAGCCACATCTCAAAGTGATAGGCGGACTGAATCCAGGTCATTACAAACTGAAGAATGGCGCAGATCACCGCGAGAATCATTGTCGATCGCTTTTTCTCTTTCCAACCAGCGTAGAACAATAATCCTAGTAAAAAGAGAATTCCAAAATACACAAACAGCGATCGCTCTAATGCCACATTCGTCCAACCAAAGGGAAGCGGAATCGCTCGTCGTCCAGAAAACCAAGCCACCATAGCATGACCCACTTCATGCACCCAAAGCTGAAATGGAAATAATAAAAGTTTGGTGAATCCAAGCGATTGAAACAGCACCGCAGTACAGATCGCAACAGGAAAAGCTAAAAGCAATATGTAGCGATTTTTAAAGGAATAAGGGTTGCAATCATCCTCTGAAATTGCATCCAGCTCGAATCGTTTTTTCCAAATCACTGATTTTGTCGATCGCATTCCATAAATCACGATCGATTTAATCTCAGGAAGCTCTAACCCGCTTAATTGCTGATAAATAAAATCCGCGTAGTCTGATTTTGCATTTGTTTTGAAAAAGATCTGAATTGTATCCGCTTGGAGTTTGACATGAAACGGCTCCGGATTAAGTTGCTGGATCAATTCCGTAATTTGCTCAACGAGCGGCGGTAAATCGGATTGAGTTGATCGATACATCTCTTCTCGAATGCGATCGTAAGCCGCTTTTAGTAAAACTTTTTCCTGCTTTGCGCCTTGCTGAATCTTCTCCAGGACTTTCTTCGCATACGCAGCATCTAAATCCGCGATCGAAACCTCCGGATTGACCTCCAGCAGCGCGTAACATTGCTCCAATGACATCTCATTCATATCGGGAAAGGGGCGAGTTTTCCCAATCAGAATTCCCGATCTGGCGAGATCAAACGCGATTCAAATGTTGCGAAATGTCAGAAAAAACGGTTTCGTTGCGCGGTATGGTAGTAAGATTTGAAACCGAATATCTCAAGACAAGGCAGATTCATATCTTTCATTTCTGTCTTTCAGCAATCATCAGGTGCGATCGAGCAAACTTGAATCCTTAAATGTTCGATTTAACTGCATTTATCAGGTTTAGTACGGATACTGCATCACCCTAACTGCGATCGTAAAAGAGGAAACTGTGAATGTTTTTTAGGTCTAGCCGAAAGTCCTCCTGGTCTAGCCGTTCGCTATATCAGAAGAAGAAGGCGTTGCCAAAACGGTGGATTTTTCTCTCTGTTCCGCTCGTGTTAATTGGGCTAGAACTGTTGGCGCGTCTCGTGGTCGGTGTCACGGGCAAAACGGCTGAATTCAATGCGTTTCAAGGCGAACCGCTGAATCTCACTGCCTATCGGTTGAAATTTTTGGATCAACAAGGAAAAGCCTTTGATGGTCTGCCTGATCATGGTCAACTGACGGTGAAACGCAGCCCAATGCTGGGCTACCGATTAATGGGGAATCAACAAAATTCAGTCTGGAAAATTAATGAGCAAGGATTCCGAGCCGATCAGCCGATCAGCGTCGCTAAACCAAAAGATGAAGTACGGATTTTTCTGATTGGTGGTTCAGCCGCATTTGGACAACTGAGTTCGAGTAATCAAAGTACGATCGCGGCTCAACTTGAAGCCCGTCTAAATCAGCAAGTTGCGGCTCAAAAAGCAACGCCAGCGAAGTTCCGCCCAGATACGTTGCCCTACTTTGCGGACGAGTTGGAGAAAGCGCTGAGATTACCACCTCGGATTCGAGAAACGCGCTATCGAGTGGTGAATGCTGCGGTTCCAGGATATGCGTCAGGCAATGAATTGGCGAAATTAGCGTTTGAAGTGTTGCCTTATCAACCGGATGCGATCGTGCTGATGAATGGTTATTCTGATCTGCTCCTCCCTAGTGCGAATGAGGGGGTCGATGTTCCAGAGGTTGAAGCCTTGCTGGAAAGTGCACCGCGCCATTTGATGTCAAGCTGGGGCAATCAGTTGAGCGATTTCTTTCATCAGTTCTATCTGGTCAAAGGAGTTGAATACTTAGTCTTTCGTCCCCAAACGACGTTTAAGCAATTGATTCCGCCAATTGAAGCTCCAGTACAAGATCGCTTAACCACCGATACCAAAGAGCTAGAACGACGAGTCGATCGCTATCGTCAAAATGTTCATCAAGTTTCACGGTTGGCATCAGCTTCTAAGATTCCCTTGTTTGTTGCACTTCAGCCCGAAGTTTCCTCACGAGCTTCAAAGCCTGCTGGACGAGAAAAGGAAATTCTGGAGCAGTTAGGTTCTCGTTATCCAGAACAGATGAAGTCAGGCTACGGTAAGCTACAGAGCGCGATCGAGCAAGTGAAACGGGATACTCCTGGAACCGCGACTTTGAATTTAACGGAGACTGTAAATTCAACTCAGGGTGAAGTGTTTCAAGATGCGATTCACTTAACTGATGGTGCGAATCGTGCGATCGCGAATCGATTGTATGATGCGATCGTGCCTAGATTGCATCTTCAGCCCAAACCGTATACTGGAGGAAATGTTCCACCGTCGTAGGGAAAGTGATGTTTGCGACTGTACCTGAGCCACTGACATTTGAAGCGTTTCTTGCTTGGGATGACGGAACAGGCAGACGCTTTGAATTGCGAGACGGATTTCCGATGCCCATTACTGAGCCAACTGCAAAACACGAGGATTTGATTCAACGGCTTTGTGCCTATTTGGATCATCATTGTGTCGATCGGGATTGTCCATATATTCCTCGCCAATCCAAGCAGATTCGGCTTGGCAACAATCCGACTACAGGACGCGAAGAAAGCCGCAAAGCAGACATTGTTGTGTTTGACAAAGCAGAATGGGGACGAATGCGGAATAGTTCAATATCTGCTGCTGCTTACATTCCTCCTCCTTTAGTGATTGAGGTCGTTAGCACCAATTGGGCAGATGACTATGACACGAAGTTTCTAGAGTATGAAGCACTAGGAATTGCAGAATATTGGATCGTCGATTATGGTGCATTTGATGGAATTCGCTATATTGGCAAGCCGAAACAACCGACTATTACTGTGAATCGATTGCGGGATGGCGAATATCAGTCTGAGCTATTTCGAGGCGATGAAAGAATTCGATCGAGCATTTTTCCCGATCTAGAATTCACCGCTGCTCAGATTTTCGCAATGGCGGATTAGGCATCATAGCAGCGCGGTGTATAGACCCAGACTCCGCCATCAGGACGCGGAACCGATCGCGTTTTACTCGATCCAATCAGAATCACCGTTCTCATATCAGCATCGTCGATCGATAAATCTCCCAATCGTTTCACCTGTGTTTGTTGTCCCGGTCTACCTAAATTTCGAGCGAGAACAATTGGCGTATCGGGAGTGCGATAGTTCAATAAAAGCTGTTTTGCTTTTTCTAATTGCCAGGTGCGAGTTTTAGAAATGGGATTGTAAAACGCGATCGCGAAATCTGCCTGCGCTGCTGCACAAATGCGATCGGCAATAATTTCCCAAGGTTTGAGAATGTCTGACAGCGAAATCGCACAGAAATCGTGTCCCAACGGTGCGCCCACTTGAGCCGCCGCTGCTTGCATCGCGGAAATTCCAGGACAAACTTGAATGTCGATCGAGTCCCATTCTGGTTTATTGTCTCGCTCTAGGACTTCAAATACCGCCGCTGCCATCGCATAAATGCCTGGATCGCCAGAAGATACCATCACGACAGATCGCCCCTCAGCCGCCAAATTTAGAGCTAATGCTGCTCGATCGAGTTCTTCTCGGTTATCGAACACATGAATTTGCTGAGTTGTGTGAAGCGGTTCGACTAAGTTCAAATAGGTTTGATAACCGATCCAATCAGTAGACGATCGCAAAACTTCTTTCACTTGCGGGGACATCCATTCGGCTGATCCTGGTCCCGTTCCAATGATTGCGAGTCGCTGAGTTAAAACCGTTTGATAAACTAAACAATCTGAGCTACCTTGAGCAATCTGATCCGTTACTTTGATTGTTAGTTTTGCATCTTCAGCGATCGGTAATTGACTATTTTCCAACCAAGGCGCAGATCCTTCAATTTTGACAGTTGCACCCGCAAGCAAATCTGCTAAAAACGTCTTGGCATCATCAGGATTTACTAATTGGTATCCATTGGGCGGTGAAAGTAAAGCAGTCCGAAAGCGAATGTCTCCAGTCGTTGTAATTGCAGGAATTGTATCTAGCACAGTTGCAATCTCGCGGGCTAGATCATTCACACCTTGCAATCCACCGAGCAAGGGAACGACAGCACTCCCATCTTCTGCGATCGCAATTACCGCTGGTTCTTTCCACTTGTTGTTTAACAAAGGCGCAATAGTGCGAATCAAGATTCCCGCAGCACAAATCCCGACGATCGCAGTTCCTTGACTAAACAATTCGCGAACTGTTTCCCCGAACTGAGTAAAAGAGCGATCGACTCCGGTTGTTCGATGCTCTAATCCGTACAATGTTGCATTGGGTAGAGCATCAACAATCCGACGTGCTACAGGAACACTCGCTTGACCTAAAACAATAACAGCGATCGACATTAGGGTTGCCATTGGCTCGGAATTACAATCATTGCAAAATAAGGCACTTCAGCCGGATTCACTTCGCTGATCGGAACAATTCGCTGATCGGGCATTGAAGCGCGTTCGATGTATTTTGCTCGATCGTACAATCCCAACTGTTTTAGTACACCCACTACTTTGTTAAAGTGCTTACCGAGTTTGATAATTGCTGCTGCATCTGCAACCGATAACCGAGCCTCTAACTCTTCGGCAGGAAGAATTGAAGAGACCACCATGAACACATCATTTCGATAGGTTAGAGGCGTTCCTAGAATAGCTGGACTTGCCATCACACAAGACACACCTGGAATCACTTCGGTCGGAAACTGATTAGAGAGTCGATTGTACAAATACATAAACGATCCGTAGAAGAATGGATCACCTTCGCACAAAACAACGACATCCCGTCCAGCTTCTAAATGTTCCGCCAAAGTTTCCGCTGCTTTGTCATAGTAAGGCTGTGATGATTCTTCGAGCTTAAACGGAAAATACATTGGCACTTCGATTTGCTCAGGGCGAAGATATTCCGCCACAATCGATCGAGCTAATTTTCGCCCACTATCCGACATGGGATAGGCAACCACTGGAGACGATCGCAAAACGCGAAATGCTTTCATCGTGAGCAGTTCTGGATCTCCAGGACCAATTCCAATTCCATAAAGTTTACCTGTCATGGTTATATCTCCTCTTGTTTTGCTAAAGCGTTGATTGCTGCGGCTGCGATCGCACTTCCGCCTCGTCGCCCATGCAGCGTTATAAACGGGACACCCCGACTGTTTGCCGCAAGTTCCGCTTTTGATTCTGCGGCTCCGACAAATCCAACCGGAAAACCGAGAATCAGTGCGGGTTTGGGCGCTCCTTCGTCTAACAGTTCCAACAATCGGAACAATGCAGTTGGAGCATTCCCGATCGCAACCACTGATCCGACTAACATCGGTTTCCAAAGTTCGAGTGCTGCTGCCGATCGCGTATTGTCGATCGCTTTTGCAAGCTCTGGAACAGTCGGATCATTCAGTGTACAAACCACAGAATTCTCTGCTGGCAATCGTTTTCGGGTTACACCATTCGCCACCATTTGAGCATCACAGAGAATCACAGCACCGTTTTCAAGGGCTTGTCTTCCGGCTTGGACTGCATTGGGAGAGGCTTCGATATCGTTAGCTAAATCGGTCATGCCGCAAGCGTGGATCAGGCGAACCGTGACATGAGCGAGATCCGCAGGTAAGCGATCGAGGTTTGCTTCTGCGCGAATAATCGAAAATGACTTGCGGTAAATATCGTCACCGTTACGAATGTAGTCAATCATGCAGCGTGTTGATGAGATGTGCGATCGAGGAAAGGTCACTTGCTGGAATTGGACGATCAGTTAATAAGCGATCTCCAGCAAACAAAGAATAAGCTTCAACCCCTTGTATTGTTGTTCCAAGTAGTGTGATCTCTGCGGGACTGGGTTGAGCGCATCCTTTGGAACAACCAGTCATGTGAATGTTAATAGAACGATCGAGCAAGTGCATCAATTCAAGCGCGTGAGATTGGGTGTGTGTTTCTGAAGCTGCACAGCCTGGTTTTCCGGCACAGGCAACAATGGCGGAATCGATCGGATCAGCCGAAAGGTCTAAGGATTTGATTGCGGTGAGAACAGTAGAAGTTTGTACTGTTGAAATGTTGGGAAGCAAAATAGACTGCCAAGGAGTGAGCCGAAGTTCTCCCGATCCGTAGGTTTCAGCAAGTTGGATCAATCCTTTTAATTGGTCGATCGATATCCATCCCAATTTCAATGCAATTCCAACGTATGAATGCTCTGATTGCTTCTGAGAATGAATTCCTAAATGTTGCGATTTTGCTTCCGAAACTGAAGTATTTGAGCTTTGGAATTCAAAATCAACTCGACTCAAAAAGCCTTCAATTCCCCAATCGCGCAACAAATCTCGCATTCGAGGTTTCTTCGGGTTTTGGGACTGTTGAACGTAGTTTAGATACGTTTCCGTTAGAGCTACGATCGCACTTAAACAATCCGAAGTTTCTACATTCGTTTCATAGAACTGTCGATTGCTGCCGAATGTGAGCTTGAATCGATCGCGGCTGACGGCTGAAAGTTGAATTTCATTGTATCGATGCTGCCATTTTGCTTCGGGTCTAGCCCCAATTCCGACTGATCCCCCTCCATCAATCCCGATACTAAACTTCGGAGGCAATCCTGCTAATTCTGGTGTGTTTTGGATGTAATGATCCACTCCCTGAATGATTGATCGAATATCAACCCACTCGCCTGGATCAATTCCTGCGGTGGGACTTGCCATCACATTTCGCAGATGATCCAATTCAGGCTGTTTCGCTGCCAATCCAACCGATTGCAACGTGGTATAAATTTCGGGAGAAGGAATCGATCGCACTGCTCGAAACTGAAGATTTGCCCGATTCGTCACTTGAATCATGGGAGTATTCCAGCGATCAGCAAGATCAAGAATTGCGATCGCTTGATCTCGGTTCAAAATTCCACCCGGAATCCGAATCCGAATCAATGTGCCATCTTGTGCAGAAGTCCCATAAAACAGACCAGGACAAGGATTTGATGCCGCCAACCAACTCATGAATGTGCCCCATCTCCGTGGATCGCAGAGAATTGAATAGACTCTCTAAGATTGGCATTCTGACTCGAACGATCGCCGCTCATCACAGTTGCGCCACAGTACCGGATTCTCACCGAACTTCCCCAATTCTTAGCCCATGCAGCATATCACACTCGATCGACATCCTTTTCGATCGACAAACCTTTCTTAAGAAATCGATCGTTCCGAACCTGCAAATCGGCTTCCCACTTGAGGCGGAATATCTTCGGGCAGAAGTGTTGTTAATGTTTCATCACTCAATGAATTTAGAACCGCGAGTCGATTCGCTTGGCGTTCAATAATTCGTTCAAATAAGTTCCGAACTAATCTTGCATTTCCAAAGGTTTTCTCACGTTTCACGTAGAGATCTTCAAAGACCGATCGTAATTTTTCCCGCGCTTCAGTTGAGAGTTTGAAGTGACTTTTCTCGCACATCTTCTCAAAAATTGCCAGCAATTCCTCGGGCTGATAATGATTGAAATAAAAGTAACGATTAAACCGCGATTCTAAGCCCGGATTCGACTCGATAAAGGTTGCCATTTCATCGGTATATCCTGCCACAATCACCACTAATCGCTCGCGATGATCTTCCATGCGCTTGAGTAAAACGTCGATCGCTTCTTGCCCAAAATCGCGCCCAGATTCTTCTGGAACTAACGCATAAGCTTCATCAATAAACAACACTCCATCAAGTGCAGAATTAACTAACTCATCGACTTTATTCGCAGTCTGTCCGACATATCCTGCCACCATTCCTGAGCGATCGGTTTCAATCAAATGCCCTTTATTCAGAAATTCTAATCCGTGAAAAATTCGGCTCATCAATCGCGCAACCGTTGTTTTTCCGGTTCCTGGAGGTCCACAAAATACGGCATGAAGCGAGACAGAAGTTTTGGCTAAACCGCGATCGACTCGAATCTTTTGCACTTTGAGAAAATTCGCCAGGGTTCGCACTTCTTCTTTGATATTTTCCATCCCAATCAAATCATTTAATTCAGCTAATGCTTGTTCTAAGATTTGCTCAGAATTATCGGAAGGATCGGATTTTGAAATTGCTGCGAATCCTGCTTCATAGTTTTTCAACGGTTGATACTCATGAAGTCGTTGCCAAATTTGTGAAAGCGTTTCTAAATCTTGCAAGCTCACCGTTCCATCTGCTTTTACGATCGCTTGAGCAAATTTGTAAATTGCATTCACTGTCGTACTCAGATGATTCGTCCCTTTCTCTTCATCCAATTGATTCACGATCGAAGGCAACAAAAACGCTTCAGACTGATCCTGAGTCAAATCCAAAATGATTTGCAGCGTCGTTTTTTCATGCTGACTTCGCTCTGAAGTCTCCCAAAGCTGAATTGCTACCTTGAGTTTTTCGGCATCCTGCTTCACGAGTGCATACACCACCAGAAACGCGAGCAATTCAGAAGATTGCACTTTCCCATGTCCCCGTGCACACTGCTGCACCAGTCGAGCCAAATCGCGCACAATCACGTCTGCAAATCGTCGATCGAGCGACAATAGCGGCGAGAGTGCTTTGTAAAGCGTGTTCGCTTCCTGCTTCAGAAATCTAGAATTCATTCAGAACCGTTGCGTGATTTTGTGCGTGAAAGTTTTGTCGATCGCTTCTCCTGATGAATCATAGCTAAATTAGGAGTATAGAGTACTCCATATACGCTAATCGAACGCCGCATCTATCTGGAGACAGTTTTGCATCGTCAAATTTGCCTAACCGAATAGGATCAATGGTTAGATCGTTTAACCTAAGTTAAGCTCTAATTCGGCTGCTACAAAAAATCAATTCTGTACAAAGAAATAGGCTGTCATACTCACCGCAACGAAAATGACAAATCTCCGAACCAATTGAGGATCAAGCTTTCGAGCATAATGAGCACACAAGTATCCACCGAGTGAACCCCCGATCGACATCACAATCACTTGCTGCCATGAGATCACGCCTGCAAAGAGGAAAGGAACGATCGCGATTCCGTTAATGCAGCTACCGAGGAAGGTCTTAAAGGCATTGATGCTGTGAATATTCTTGATGCCCATAAATGTCAGCGTTGCCAGCATCAGAATACCGATTCCTGCACCAAAAAAACCGCCGTAGAGTGCGATCGCGAATTGAATCAACATCAACCGAGAAAGTGGGAGAGTTTCAGAGGAAGTTTTCCCGCGCTGGAACCAAGCTTTAAGTGAGTCTCCAAACACAAAAATAACTGTTGCAAACAGCAACAGGTAAGGAATCAGCTTTTTGAAAACATCAGAGGAAGTGTAGAGCAATGCAATAGAGCCAATCATGCCTCCGATCAAGCTCACACCACATAGCAGCAAGAGTTGTTTTCTTGGAATTCCTAAATCTTTTCGGTAAGCTCCTGCACTCGACAGAGCCGCGACCCAGATTGCAGTATTGTTTGTTGCATTGGCAACCACTGGATTCATCCCAGTGAAGATCAAAGTTGGAAAAGTGATGAAGCTACCGCCACCTGCAACAGAGTTCAGCCCACCTGCAATAAAAGCAGTGCCAAACAGTAGGAAGGCATGAGTTAAAGGAGGTGAAATCACAAGGATCAGTCGTGGATTTGCTGGAAGTAAAACTGCTCAGTTACAGTAGTCCGATCGCTGGGAGTCGAACACTTTCGACCAGTCGAATCAATTCTTGTGGCAAATGTGCCATTTCAAACCACAACTGATTCGGGGTGATCCCAAACAAATACTGCAATCCAAGCACGATCGCCACGATCGTTAGAATTAGTCCTGCGGCATTGTTCAATACTTTAAGTACCAGTTTAAGCAGTAGGAAAGCGACTACAGTAGCACCGATCGCTAATACCGTTTGCGAATCTACAGAATTTAGTAAGTTGTCCATGTCAGTTTTGCCAATCCACTTGAAAAAATGAAGAAATTTGGAGGCGCTTAGATACGCCTCCGATCGCGAGGGCGTGAGCGTTATGCAAGTACCCAATTCACCAAGGTTCTCACTCCGTAACCTGTTGCGCCTGCACCGTTGTAGCCATTTTCCTTGTCCGCCCAAACTGGACCTGCTACATCTAAGTGCGCCCAAGGTGTTTCCTTCACAAATTGTTTGAGAAACAGCGCTGCCGAGATTGCGCCACCTGCACGAGCACCTGTGTTTTTCATGTCAGCAATGCCGGATTTCATACTGTCAAAGTACTTTTCTTCCATTGGCATTCGCCAGAGTTTTTCGCCTGATTGTTCACTAGCTTTGAGCAGTTGATCGGCGAGTTCATCATTCGGACTCCACAAGCCTGCAATGTTATCGCCTAGAGCAACGACACAAGCTCCAGTAAGAGTTGCGAGATCCACGATCGCATCAACTCCCAATTTTTCGGTATACACCAGCGCATCAGCGAGTGTTAATCGTCCTTCTGCATCGGTATTGTTGATCTCGATCGTTTTTCCATTCGAGGCAGTGAGAATATCGCCCGGATGAATCGCTCGACCGCTGATCATGTTCTCGGTTACAGCGCTGATGAAATGCACTTCGACATCGGGTTTTAATTGTGCGATCGCTTTCACCGCTCCAAAAGTTGCACCCGCACCACCCATATCAGTTTTCATCATTTCGATGCCGCTACCCGCACCTTTGATGTTGAGTCCACCCGAATCGAACGTCAGACCCTTGCCGATGATTGCTACTTTCTTGCGGGGAGTGCCTTGTGGTCTGTAAATGATGTGGATGAATTTGGGTGGAAGATCAGAAGCTTGGGCAACTCCTAGAAATGCTCCCATTCCGAGCTTTTCGCAGTCTTCTTTTTCGAGAATTTGAATGTCTAAACCGTATTCGTTCGCGATCGCTAATGCAGTCTCAGCCATCGTGATCGGCGTGACATAGTTTGCAGGAGCCGCGACTAATTCACGAGCAAGGAATACGCCAGAACAGATTTGACGGGCTTTTTCGATCTCAGCCTCTTGACCCGCTAAACCAAGAAGCTCGATCGATTCAATCTTCGCACTGTCATCGGGTTCTGACTTAAAGCGCAGATCTTTGTAGAGAGATAATTCGATGCCTTCGACGATCGCTTGAGTGGTTCCCGCTGGATCGTTTTGATAAACTGGAAAACTCATTCCTACAGTTTTGCAGCGTTCGCGTTTGGCTAATTTTGCCGCAGCAGCACCCGATCGACGTAACGTTTCAAGAGTGAACGCATCCGGCTTACCCAATCCTACGAGGAGAAGTTTACGAATGGGGCTGCCTGCGATCCGAGTGGATGCTGTACTGCCTGATTTTCCTTTGAATTCCGCATCTGCGATTAAATCTGCGATCGCGCCTGACAATTTTTGATCTAAATTCGTGAGATCGCCCGTTAATTCTGCACCTTCAAAGAGTGCGATCGCTAAACCATCGCCTGTCCATTCGAGGAGTGGAGTTCCCGTGACTGTTAAATTCATTCCAATCTTGCCCTTTCTTCGTGGGTTCTAACATCTGATTTCCAGTATCGATCAAAATGTCAGAAACCGTAGACGGATGTGTGGTTTGAAACTGGAATTGTATTAATGTCTCAGAATTATGAAAATTCTGCTATAACTGCTAACAGTTTGCGACAAATTGCCCCTTGTTCTGGACGTTTCTCTGATGCGAAAGCCGCTGTTTAAACAACGAAAGTTTTGGTTGACTCTCGCCGCTGGAGCGGGTGCGATCGGGTTAATCGCGGGTGCGTTATTGCCGATCGAGAAACTGCGAGAAGTGTCGCAAATGCCTTCTAATGCGGTGAATTCGCTTCAGTCGCTCAATAGTCCGCAATCGGGTGGGGTCGGAACTTCTAGCCCGGTGATTAGTCCTTTAGTGACGAAATCTGCCAATGAACGGGGAGCGGCACTCAAACAGGTGACTCAAAGCGCAACTTCGACTTTGGAGCGCGATCGAGCACGATATTTATTGGCAATGGATTTTATTGCTCAAGGTCAAGGCGACAAAGCTCTAGAGCAACTGAAAGATTTAGAGAAAAGCTATCCGGTGTTAGCGGCACAAACTGGAGTCAGACGCGCCCAAGCTTACGAAGTCGCAGGCAAGCAGAAAGAAGCCACACAGACGTTGCAAGAGGTTGTACAAAAATATCCTAAAGAGGCTGCAACTGCTGAAGCTTTGTTTATCTTAGGACGAAAAGATTCTAAGTTCTGGGATCAAGCCCTACAGCAATTTCCCTCGCATCCCCGATCGGTTGAGATTGCCACAACTCGCTTAAAGCAAAATCCGAAACAGTTACCGTTATTGCTTCTGGTTGCTCGATATGGCATGGATTCTAAAGGCTATACCGAACTGCTCGATCGATTAGTTTCACAGTTCGGCAATCAGTTAAAACCGGACGATTGGGAAGCGATCGCATTTGGCTATTGGGAAAATCAAGTCTATGACAAGGGCGCGATCGCATATTCTCGCGCTCCTCAAACTCCGTTAACCGCTTATCGATCGGCTCGTGGATTGCATCTGAGCGGCAAGCCTGGAGCAACTGAGCGCTACCGTCAAATGGTGCAGCAGTTTCCAAAATCTCCAGAAGCAGGATTGGCTCTGACTCGATTGGCAGACATAGCAGAGACACCGCAAACTGCGATCGCGTATCTCGATCAAGTGATTCAGAATTTTCCCGATCGTGCTCCTGCTGCCTTAGTTGAGAAGTCGAAAATGCTCGACAAAATGAACAGCGGCAAAACGGCGGCACAAACGCGGCAGTTAGTTTTGACTCAGTACGCCAATTCGGATGCTGCGGCAGAAATGCGTTGGGAATATGCTCAAAAAAGCGCCAAAGCTGGAAATATCAAACTTGCTCGACAGTGGGCAGAGCCGATTTTAACGAACAATCCCACGAGCGAAATTGCAGCCGAAGCGGGATTCTGGGCGGGCAAATGGGCACAAACGATCGGCAACAATGATCAAGCCGCGAAACTGTTCCAAAAAGTTCTGAGTGATCATCCTGAATCCTATTACGCTTGGCGATCGGCATCGATTCTCGGTTGGAATGTGGGCGATTTCAATAGCGTTCGATCGATGAATCCTCAAGTGCAAAAACCGCTCTCTCGTCCAGAGTTGCCTGCGGGATCTACTGCACTCAAAGAACTATTTCAACTTGGTCAAGATCGCGATGCTTGGTCACATTGGCAAATCGAATTTCAAAATCGAGTGAAACCGTCGATCGCTGAACAGTTTACTGATGGTGTGATGCGATTAGGCGTTGGCGATAATCTCGATGGCATCTTCATGGTGGGAAGTTTACGCGATCGAGACACTGCTGAAGACAAAGCTCAATACCAACAATTGAAAAAGAATATTGGATATTGGCAAGCGCTCTATCCGTTCCCGTATGTTGAACAAATTGAGAATTGGTCACAGCAACGACAGCTTAATCCGATGTTGGTTACAGCATTGATTCGACAAGAATCACGGTTTGAGCCAAATATTCGATCGAGTGTGGGTGCAGTTGGCTTGATGCAAGTCATGCCGGAGACGGGTCAATACATCGCCAACAACATCAAAGTTAAAGAGTTCAAACTGGCTGATCCTGAGACGAACATCAAGTTTGGAACCTGGTATTTGGACTATACCCATGCCCAGTACAGCAATAATTCACTGTTAGCGGTTGCCAGCTATAACGCCGGACCTGGAGCCGTTTCAGGCTGGTTGAGCAAAGCAAAAACGCAAGATCCAGACGAATTTATTGAATCAATTCCGTATTCTGAAACCAGAGGCTACGTGAAATCGGTGTTAGGTAACTATTGGAACTATCTGAGATTGTACAATCCGGAGATTTCTCAGCGGGTCGCCCAAGTCGCGGCGAATCATCCGAGGAGCAACTAATAAAAAACCCCTGACGGATCGCCAGGGGTGAATCATCAGGGTGCATCTACCAATCCCGTATACGAAAATCTCAGTCCTCGTCCGGAAAAATCTGAGAGATTTCTGAAAGATCATGTCAGTTCGCCTAAGCTTGATTTTGTGCGGAGTCATTGAGTTGTTGTTGGAGTTGTTGAACTTCCTCGATCGATAATCCAGTTCCACGGGCAACGAGTTCGATCGAAGCCCCTTCCCGAAGAAGATTGAGCGCAATCTCCTCTGCCTTCTCTTTTTGAATCGCTTGGTAAATCACGGATTCTTGCATAATGTCCCTCCGTAATTGATTAATGATCGTTTGTTCCAATCGTAACCCAGCGAGAATAGCGCTTGCCGCCATCAGATTATTCTGCGTTGTTGGATCTTCGATGCGATCGACAATTTGAGTCGCTTGGCGCAACATTCCAGCGGGACTCTCACTTTGTCCTAATGCTGCAAATGGCAGCAATCCAGGATATTCCAAAAACAGTGAGGCAGGTTGTTTCCAAACGCTTGAACTAGCCGATCGCTGTTTTGAGATCATCCGCAGCTTGTTTAATCGGATCTAAAAGGTCGATCGACACTTTCAAACTATTGAGCGATCGATATTCATCTGGCTTGCTATCTGCTGGAATACCATGAAAATCACTACCACCACTGATCAACAGTCCATAGTGAGCGCACATTTCTTTCAGTCGTTCTGCTTGCCAAAGCGTATGGCTCGGATGATAGACTTCGATTCCCATGAGTCCAGCTTCCACCAGTTCTGGTAAAACCTGTTTCACAGGTGCGCCCCGGAATAGAAATGGATGTGCCCAGATTGGAACGGCTCCACAGTCGCGTAACAATCGAATGCCGTCTGCGGCACTGAATTTTTCGTATTGCACAAAGGCAGGTTTGTCATCTGCAAGAAAGCGATCGAAGGCTTCTCTGGATGATTCCACGTGACCCGCTCTCACCAGTGCCGAAGCAATATGGGGACGACCGGGAGCCATGCCTTCTCCCATCTGTGGCAGTTCGATTTCGTAGCCGAGTGCTGCAAGTTTATCAATCATTTCTTGAGCGCGGCGTTTTCGTCCTTCGAGGCGTTCAGTTAGCGGCGGAATTAAGCGATCGCGATCGGGATAAAAGCCCAAAATATGGAGAGAGCGATCGCGAAAAACAGTACTCAATTCTAAGCCAGGAACAATTTCGAGTTCGGGAGGTGCAGCGGAAATGGCTTCATCCCAACCGGAAACCGTATCGTGATCGGTAATCGCAAGCGCACGAACACCGGACTCGATCGCGGCATTCACGAGTTCGGTCGGACTCAGCATCCCATCTGAGTAAGTTGTGTGGCAATGTAGTTCTAACATGCTTTTAATTTAGCGTATTTGCCCAATGCCTGAAGGTCCTGAAATCCGTCAATCAGCCGATCAAATTGCTGCTGCGTTAGTCGATCGACGAGTGACGGAGATGTTTTTTGCATTCGATCGATTAAAGCCTTATGAATCTGAGTTTGTTGGACATTGTGTGACTGCGGTTCGGACTCGTGGAAAAGGGATGGTGATTTGTTTTAGCAATCAGCTTTATATCTACAGTCACAATCAGCTTTATGGTCGCTGGTATGTTCGCAAAGCACAGTCTTATCCAGAGACAAATCGACAGCTACGATTAGCGATTCACAATGCGAAAAAATCAGCGTTGCTCTACAGTGCATCTGACATTGAAGTGCTACAAGAATCACAGTTAGCAACTCATCCGTTTCTGAGTCGAATTGAATTAGATGTGTTGGATGAAGCGGTGACGGTTGAACAGATTGAAGCTCGGTTTCGAGATAAACGATTCTATCGAAGACAGCTACCGATTCTATTGTTAGATCAACATTTCTTGGGAGGCTTGGGTAACTATCTTCGCAGTGAGATTTTATTTGTAGCGCGGGTGTTTCCAAGCTTGCGCTCGATCGATTGTTCAGACGATCAAATTCATGCACTGGCGCAAGCGGTTTTAACCGTTACCCATCAGTCTTACGTGACGAAAGGAATTACCAATGATTTAGAACTTGCGATGCAACTGAAAGCACAAGGCTACCGGAGAAGTGAATATCGGCACTATGTGTTTAATCGCGAGAATCGTCCTTGTTTTGTGTGTGGAACGTTGATTGTCAAAGAGATTTTAGCTGGACGGCGATTGTACTATTGCCCTCGTTGCCAAGCCAAAATGCCAGTAAAATAAGGCGATGTTTGATACTCTCTCAAAATTTCTTGCTGACGAATACTCTCAAGATATTTCCTCTTGGCTAGTGGGCAAGCCAATCAAGTTAACGGAATTGAAGCCGAAAGAACTTTCGCTAGAACCGATTCGAGCAGATTCAGTTGTACTGTTAAAGTCAAGAAAACTAATTCTTCATGCGGAATTTCAGACTGATCCGGATGACCAAATTGGCTTTCGGATGGCAGATTACAGTCTACGAATTTATCGCAAGTTCCCGAATCGGCGATTGGTGCAAGTGGTGGTCTATCTGCGAGAGACGAATTCGCAACAGGTTTATAAGACCGATTTTCAGGTAAATCGATTGCGGAATGAGTTTGATGTGATTCGCTTGTGGGAGCAACCGACGGAGCAATTTTTACAGCGTCCGGGATTGTTGCCTTATGCGGCACTAACGAGAACGATCGATCGAGCCGCAACGCTCAGAGAAGTAGCGCAACGAATTGAGGCATTAGAAAACCGACAGGAGAAAAGTAATTTAGCGGCGGCTTCTGGTGTGTTAGCTGCTCTATCATTGGATAAGGAAGTGATCAAACGGATTCTACGGAGGGATATCATGCAGCAATCTCCGCTTTATCAAGAATGGCAGCAGGAAGCTGAACAGCGTGGACGGCAAGAGGGGCAGTTAGAAGAACGTCGATCGCTGGCTTTAAAAATGCTTCAAGAAAATCTCCCACTAGAAATGATCGCCCGAATGACCGAATTATCGATCGAACAACTCCAACAACTTCGCCAAACTTAGATCGCAGGTTGCTCTAGGATAGATACGCTTCACATCGTGTTTCTTCTTTCATTTCTTCGATCGAGAATTGCTGCATGGTTGCGAATCTTTGAGGAGCAAACAGAATTGTTTTAGTCGGGGAAATGCGATCGTGAAAGAAATTCTCGCAGGACGAAGATTGTACTACTGCCCACACTGCCAATCGAAGATTGTCATTTGAATTGTGACTAGATTTCTTTAGATTCTGAATGTTTGCCGATGAAATTCGTTTGTTTAGTCGCGAATTCATTCGATAAATCATTTATTCAGGAAGTGAATTATGTTTTCACGTCTAATTTTGTTCAGAATTGCCTAAAACATAAGTGAAATCGCTTGCAATGATTAGAAAAATAAATGTCATAAGCATTTTTGCGTCTAATTTTCTCTAATTTCGCTTGTGATTCATCGAATCAAGCAACTCAAATGGAAATTGATCGATCTCACCTTGAAGTAAAGCCTCAATTTGCTCTTTTGATGTTCCGAATTGTTGGGCAGCTTGCTCGATCGTCCAATTTTGCGCTTCAATCAAATTTCTCAAGCTCAACATTAAGTCTGCTCGAACTTTGAGATCCTCAGCTTCGGCGGGAGAAAAGCCCAAATCCGCAAAAATATTTTCATTTGCTTGAGTAATTCGGTGTTCGTTCGTCATTGTTTCTACCTGTTTCAAAGATTTTTCCTAATTTAGTACGCTGGTACTAAAATTCTGTGTTATCCTCTTTTTCGTTAGAGAGTATCAGAGGCGGCATGAGTATAAACGACCCGACACAACTGATTCAACTCATTCTCAATTCGGTGCTGATGTTACTTGCCTGTGCATTTGTGCTCGGTGGGCTACTGCTGCGACGAAGCGTGATTGAGAATCGCCTGCAAATTACCAACGTCGAATATTTTCAAATTCTAGACAGATTTGATCAATCGAACCGATCGCTAATGCTACAAAAACAGATTCGCCATCTTCAACAGCGGGTGAAGTCTGCAAACAACGGCATCTTAGTGATGTATTACGCACTGGGATTGTTTGTTTCAAGCACATTCATTTTATCGATTCGCACTGTGTTGAGTGTGGAATGGCTTGTCACTGGCTCAATGGCGCTATTTGTGGCGGGCACTGCGATTTTGCTGTTTAGTGTCGCGATCGTACTCGTTGATTTACATCACAGCGATCGACCCTTCTGGCAAGAAATGAGAGACATTCTTGCATCGGATCTGCCTAAAAAACGCCGGATCAAAAAGATTCGGACACGTCGAAAAGTCGTAATTCGTTAGGATTCGGGGGCGATGACTCTGGCTTGTTTCCCGGAAGCATCGACCACGATCCAACCTGTCTTGGTATCGCTTGGATCAGATTGTGTGACTCGGAACGCGACCTTTTCGCCTTTTGTCGTAATGGCAAAATCGGCATTTTGGGCAGATTGCACCATAAACCCTCGATCGCGTAAACAAAACATCGCCCAACCCTTCAAAGTCTGATTAGCGGGATTGTATGGGACAGGAGGACGATCGAAAACACTTTGCATCACTTGAATTAATTGCGACATATTGCCCGATTGATCTCACTCTGTTTCAGCGTAAACCGAATGTGTGACAGACCGTCGGTTTTTGGCTGAATTTGGTACATTGGTATTGGGGTGTGGAATTGGAGTGCGAATTTTAGCTGACTCTATATCTGGGGACGATTGGGAAAAATCTTTCAAAAAATTTGTAGATATAGCGCTCAGGATCGGTTACTCTTAGACTCATTCCTTCGCGTGAGTTGAGTGATTATGTCTTTCGTCGGTCTGCATATTCACAGTGATTACAGTTTGTTAGACGGTGCGGGGCAGTTATCGAAATTAGTCGATCGTGCCGTTGAACTCGAAATGCCCGCGATCGCACTCACGGATCACGGGGTAATGTATGGCGCGATCGAATTAATCAAAACCTGCCAAGGGAAAGGAATTAAGCCGATCATCGGGAATGAGATGTATGTGATCAACGGCGATATCACAAAGCAGGAACGCCGCCCGAAGTATCACCAGGTTGTTTTGGCGAAGAACAATCAGGGCTATAAGAATTTAGTTAAGCTGACAACGATTTCACACCTTCAAGGCGTTCAGGGAAAAGGAATTTTCTCGCGTCCTTGCATTAACAAGGATCTATTAGCCGAATATCATGAAGGCTTGATTGTGACGAGTGCTTGTCTCGGTGGAGAAGTGCCGCAAGCAATTCTGCAAGGAAAGCCCGAAATTGCTCGGAGAATTGCAGCTTGGTACAAAGAACTCTTTGGCGATGATTACTATCTTGAGATTCAGGATCACGGATTGTTAGAAGAACGATTTGTGAATCCTGAGATCATCAAAATTGCAAAAGAGTTCGACATTAAAATCATTGCAACGAATGATTCACACTATGTTTCCTGCTTTGATGTAGAAGCGCATGACGCTTTGTTGTGTATTCAAACTGGAAAGCTGATTGTTGAAGAAAAACGGCTGCGATACACCGGAACTGAGTATTTGAAGTCAGCGGATGAAATGCGATCGCTTTTCCGAGATCATTTGCCGCAAGACATTGTTGAAAGCGCGATCGCGAACACAGTCGAAGTTGCAAACAAAGTCGGAGAATATAGTCTGCTTGGGGGCGAATCTCGATTGCCAGACTATCCGATTCCACCTGGATTTACAGCAGATAGTTACATTGAAAAGATTGCTTGGGAAGGACTGATTCAGCGTCAGAAGCGGAATTCGCGGGATGAGATTACTCAGGAATATTGCGATCGCTTAGTCTACGAGCTAAACATGCTTAAACAGATGGGATTCTCGACTTACTTTTTGGTGGTTTGGGACTACATCAAATACGCACGAGACAATAAGATTCCAGTTGGACCTGGACGCGGTTCGGCTGCCGGATCATTGGTTGCTTATGCACTGGGAATTACCAACATTGATCCAGTGCATCATGGATTATTGTTTGAGCGATTTTTGAATCCTGAGCGGAAATCGATGCCGGATGTGGATACTGATTTTTGTATCGATCGACGGGATGAAGTGATTAAATACGTAACTCAGAAGTACGGCAAAGAGCGAGTTGCACAGATCATTACCTACAACCGAATGAACTCGAAAGCAATCCTTCGAGATGTGGCGCGAGTGTTGAACATTCCCTTGAGTGAAGCGAACTCAATGGCGAAGCAAATTCCCGTGTTTCGTGGTAAGTCTACTAAGCTGATAAAAATGGTGTCTCCGACTGAAACGCCATCGAAAGAATTTAGTCAAAAATACCAGCAAGATCAAGTCATTCCAGGTACAAATCCGCAGATTACTTATCGTCGCTGGCTTGATATGGCGATGCGAATCGAAGGAACCAACAAAGCCGTTGGGGTTCATGCTGCGGGTGTGGTGATTGCAGCAGAACCTTTAGATGAGATTGTGCCATTGGAAGTGACCAAAGATGGCGGCATTGTGACTCAGTACGCAATGGAAGACATTGAAGCACTGGGATTGTTGAAGATGGACTTCTTGGGATTGAAGAATCTCACAATGATCGAAAAGACGATCGAGCTAATTGAACAAAGCCGCAAAGTGAAGCTTGATCTCGATAGCTTGCCGCTTGATGATCCAGAAGTCTACAAGCTCTTATCAAAAGGTGAACTCGAAGGCATCTTCCAGCTTGAATCGTCTGGAATGCGTCAGATCGTGCGCGATCTGAAACCCGATGGAATTGATGATATTTCTTCAGTTCTCGCGCTGTATCGTCCGGGTCCATTGGATGCAAAACTGATTCCGAAGTTCATCAATCGCAAACACGGGCGCGAAAAGATTGACTATGCTCATGAAATTCTGAAACCGATTCTGAAAGAGACTTACGGAATCATGGTTTTCCAGGAGCAGATCATGAAAATTGCTCAGGATATGGCAGGCTATTCACTTGGACAAGCGGATCTGTTGCGTCGAGCAATGGGTAAGAAGAAAAAGTCTGAGATGGAAAAGCACCAAGCAATGTTTGTGAAAGGTGCAAAAGAACGAGGTGTCTCTACCAAAGTTGCAGAAGAACTATTCGAGCAGATGGTTTTGTTTGCAGAGTATTGCTTCAACAAGTCACATTCAATGGCTTATGGCTATGTCACATTCCAAACTGCTTATCTAAAAGCGAACTATCCCGTCGAGTACATGGCAGCGATCTTGACGATCAACAGTGGTGAGCAAGATAAGATTCAGCGTTACATTGCAACCTGTCATAATCTTGGCATTAAAGTCTTGCCACCCGATATCAATCGATCGGGAATTGACTTTACGCCGATCGGGGATGCGATCTTATTCGGATTGTCTGCGGTTCGCAATGTGGGAATGAGCGCGATCGAGGCAGTTCTCGAAGCTCGGAACGAAGGCGGTAAGTTCACATCAATGGCGGATTTATGCGATCGGGTCGATTCTCGTGCAGTGAATAAACGAGCATTAGAAGCATTAATTCACTGTGGAGCATTTGATTCGATCGAGCCAAATCGTCATCAATTAGCACACAATCTCGAACTGCTAATCGACTGGGCACAATCAAGAGCACGCGATCGAGCCAGTGGACAAGGCAATTTATTCGATTTGTTTGGAGGTGCAACTCAGAAAAATAGCTTTGAAACGGCTCCAAAAGGTACGATCGTTGCTGATTATCCGTCTCAAGAAAAGCTCCGTCTCGAAAAAGAAGTGCTCGGTTTCTACATTTCCGATCATCCGCTGAAACAACTACAAGATTCTGCGAGAGTACTAGCTCCGATTAGCTTAGGAAGTTTAGCAACCTGTCGAGAAGGATCAACGGTTAGCGCCATTATTATGATTACTGCGGTGAAACGAGTTACAACCAAAAAAGGCGATCCGATGGCAGTGATTCAGATCGAAGATTTAACAGGTCGATCGGAAGCAGTTGTCTTTCCGAAATCATTCGATCGTATTGGTAGCTTGATTGAACCGGATGCGCGGTTAATGGTCTGGGGCAAGATTGATAAACGCGATGAGGATCAGTTCCAATTCATCATTGATGATGCAGAACCGATCGACGATGTGAAAATGGTGATGGTTGAACTAGAGGTGAAAGTTGCGGATGATGCAGTTCAGCGGCATCGACTGAAAACAGTCTTGCAGGAAAATGGCGATCGAGATCATGCGAAAGTTCCAGTGATTGCGATCGTTGGCACATCTGTTCGGAGTCAGATTGTTCGATTCGGCTCACAGTTCCGCGTTCAAGATGAACAGGCAACCGTAACGGCTTTAGAAAAGGCAGGATTCAAGGCAAGAGTGTCATCACTGGTTTAAAGGATAGAATGCGTGTTATCAGTCGAAAAATCCTTCGGGAGTTCTGCAAGAGCCATGCTAATTCTTGTGATGCTTTATACGATTGGTATCGAGTTGCGACAAAGGCGGACTGGCAGAATTTGCTAGAAGTTCAGCAAATTTATTCAAGTGCTGAAGCGGTGGGAAACTTCACTGTCTTCAACATTAAAGGAAATCAGTATCGCCTGATTGTCGATCTCGTTTATCCGGCTCAAAGGATCTACATTAAATATGTTCTGACTCACGCTGAGCATGACAAGGACGAATGGAAAAATGACCCATACTTTTGATGCAAAGTCCTATACTGATTTGCTTGTGCGTTACCAGCCCAAACCGATTTTGACTGAAGCAGAAAACGAGGCTGCGATCGCGCTTGCACAGGAACTAGAGCACCGTCCGCAAAGATCGACTGAAGAAGAAGTTTTTCTTGATCTTTTGATTACCCTAATCGAGAAGTTTGAGTCTGAGCATTATCCAATTCCAGAAGGAAATGGAAGCTCGATCATGCAACATCTAATCGAGGCAAGAGAGCTAACAGAGACTGATCTAATTCCAGTTTTAGGAACACAAACGGCTGTGACAGAGATTTTGGCGCGGCAAAGAGCAATCAAGCCAGATGAAGCGGCGAAATTAGCAGAGTTTTTTCACGTTGATGCAACTTTGTTTACCTATAGCAATCCGATTTGAGCTGTAAGATTCGGGAAAGCCCCCAAACCCCCAATTCTGGGGGCTAAGAGTCTTGTCCCCCCAAACTTGGGGGCTAGGGGGCACAATCAACCCCGTATCTTACGACTAATTTATGATTGTTATAGATCTAGCAGCAAAGAGCAAGTATAACTATGCAATCTCAAGCGATCGCTCTTTCGCCAAGGTTTTATATTCGATCGCATCATGACTACAAAACAATCGAACTTCGTTTGAATGATTGAGTGCAAGTTTTCGCAGTCGATCTTGATTGAGCAATCGTGCTTTACGATCGACTTCCATCATCCATTGATACGCTTTCAATCCAGGAGTGCAATTTGGATCAGGCTTCATTTCATCTCGATAGAAGTAAGCATCGCCCGCATGAAGTAGCCAGCCTTCAGAAGTCTCGATCGCGACTCCCGCATGACCTCGTGTATGTCCCGCCAGCGGAATAAACAAAATCTCTGGCGGCAGTCCTTCTAGTTCTCGAACAGCTTCAAATCCAAACCACGGTTCACCATTTGGATTGTAAAACTTCCAAGACTTCACTTCGTCCCACTGCTCCGGACGATAGCGGCTTCGAGTAATGAATCCTTCTCTGTCTCGGACTGCTTCCCATTCACTCTGCATTACATGAACGGTTGCATTCGGAAAATCTTCTAAGCCTCCCGCATGATCAAAATCAAGATGTGTGAGAACAATGTGGCGAACATCTTGCGGCGAGAATCCAAGAGCTTGAATTTGGTCGATCGCGCTATATTTACGATCGAATTGAATATTATTAAATGCGATGAAAAACGGACTGAGCCGATTCAGCGGTGCTTGAATATCTCGCAATCCAAAGCCTGTATCGACTAGAACTAATCCTTGATTTGTTTCAATCAACAAACAATGGCATACAAGATTCGATGTGATACCGCGACTGAAGCCATCAAACAGAGCTCCACCGACCGGACACATACAGCCACAGTTTAGATGATGAATTCGCATAACAGTCTTCTAAGTCACGACTGCTTGAATCCTAGAGAGAACGCGATCGGTTTCCGTCTTTCTTATGAGAGATCAATAGTTCGTGACGAGAACTTCTGTGATCTTGCCGCGTTTTTCTGCATTGCAGTTAATGTTGCGTGTGGCGTAAATGGTATGAACGTTAAACTCCTTGTACAACTCTTGTATGAACGGGCAATCCGAGTTCGAGAGCATGACTTTTACACCCCGATCGCTTAATTCCTTCACAGCATCCCGCAACTGAAACTGTTGAGCTTCGCTAAATGAATAGCGATTGTAAGCTGTAAAATTGCTAGTTGGACTAATCGGATAGTAAGGTGGATCGAAGTAAACAAAGTCTTCTGAACTTTGAGCGTGTTGTAGGACTTGATCAAATGATCCAGGTTCAATGATTGCAGACTGAAGCGCGATCGCATCTGCTCTTAGAATTTCTGGATCATAAATCGCGGGCTTTTTGTAGCTCCCGATCGGGACATTGAAATGCCCTTTAGAATTCTCGCGGTACAATCCGTTAAAGCAAGTTTTATTTAGATAAATTAGTCTCGCTGCTCGATCGACATTATTTCCTTCACTAAACCAATCATCATTTAGCGCAAGCTGTCCGCGAACTTGATAGTAATGATCGGGACTATGTTGCTGATGATGTTGCTCTAATCGATCGATTAATTCCTCAACGCGATCGCGCACACAACGATAGACATTTACTAGCTCAAGATTAATATCAATTAATAGCGACTGTTTAGGCTGGAGGTGAAAAAAAATCGCCCCACCGCCCACAAACGGCTCATAGTAATTCTGATACTGTTTCGGAAAATAAGAAACGTACTGCGAAATTAGCTGACTTTTTCCACCCGCCCACTTAATAAACGGACGGGGCAACACCGGGGACTGTACTTGAGTAATCATGTTTTTTATTAAACACCTAAAATACATTTGATCTGATCAGTTTAAGTATTACAGAAATTACAGTTTGATCAGGTTTTGTAATTGATCGGCTCCCGCTTCTCGATATGATGGAATTGAGTTTAGAAAATAACCCTTATGATTCAAGACCTTTGGAACACCGTCTCTAAATATCCCAAATTTGTCATCGGTGTCATATTAGGCGTGATTTTGAATGCGTTTGCGCCGATTGTCCCGCTGTTCAAGCGTCCCGTCACCGCGATCGCGCTTGTGGGAATTCTCCTTGGCAGCTTTGCATTTCTTTCTTTTACCTTAAGAGCAATGCTGGGCTTGAATTAGCACTTGCTAGAATGAATCATTTGTATCGATAGGAATAAATTGTATGGCGACAGATCGAAGACAAGCTCGTGTCTCAGAATCCATCCGGCGCGAAGTCAGTCTGATGTTACTCAATGGCATCAAAGACGATCGCGTTGGAACTGGAATGGTGAGCGTCACGGATGTGGATGTTTCAGGCGATTTGCAGCACGCCAAAATCTTTGTCAGCATCTACGGGGATGCCGAAGCCAAAGCCGAAACGATGGCAGGTTTGAAATCTGCAACAGGATACGTTCGGAGTGAACTCGGTCAACGGATTCGACTGCGGAGAACGCCTGAAGTGATCTTTATCGAAGATAATTCGCTGGAGCGAGGTGATAAAGTTCTAGGGTTGATTAATCGCCTCAGTCAAGAGCGTAAAGATGATGAAGACGTTTCTCCCGAATCTTGATGAGTTGACACTACAGCAGCAAGTGGCTCAAATGGTGGTTGTGAGAGCTTCGGGCTTTCTGTTCGACCACGAGATTCAGTATCCAGTCTGGGAGCCACCTGCGGCAACGTTGGAGCGTTGGATTAGGGAGTGGGGAGTGGGGGGTGTGATTCTCCTGGGTGCAAGTGCGGGAGAGATTGCGCTTAGAACTCAGCAGCTTCAATCTTGGGCAGCAGTTCCTTTATTAATTTGTGCGGATGTTGAAGAAGGAGTCGGGCAGCGATTTTCGGGAGCGACTTGGTTTCCGCCACCCATGTCGATCGCGGAAATTGCAAAACGCGATTTACCTCTCGCCTGTCACTACGCCGAACAGATGGGACGAATTACAGCCGAGGAAAGTTTAGCGATCGGCTTAAATTGGCTCTTATCTCCTACGGTCGATGTCAACAACAATCCAGACAATCCGGTGATCAACGTCCGGGCATTTGGCGAAACTCCAGAGATTGTCGGTGAACTTGCAAAAGCCTTTATTCGCGGGGCACATCAGCATTCAATTTTAACCACTGCAAAACATTTTCCCGGACACGGAGATACCGCGATCGATTCTCACCTCGAACTCCCTGTAATTCTGCACGATCGCGATCGCTTAGAACAAATCGAATTTCCCCCTTTCAAAGCTGCCATTTCCGCAGGTGTCGATGCGGTCATGAGCGCTCACCTGCAAATTCCTGCACTCGATCCGAACTATCCTGGAACATTATCACCAAAAGTTCTCACCGATGAATTGAGAACGAATCTTGGCTTTGAAGGATTAGTAACTACGGATGCTCTAGTCATGGGCGCGATCGCAAACCGCTACGGAACTGAAGAAGCTTGTGTACTAGCAATCGAAGCGGGAACCGATATTCTACTCATGCCACTGGAGCCAGAGAAAGCAATCACAGCAGTTTGCGAAGCCGTAGAAAGTGGACGAATTCAGCGCGATCGCATTCAAGCTTCAGTTGAAAGAATTTGGAGAGCAAAACAGAAAGCTTGTGCAATTACACTTCCATCCGAAGAAGGTCACGCTTGGGAAAATCCACCTGAACCCGTTTTGCAGACTGATCACTTAACTGAAAAGATTGCTCAATCGGAAACCTTATCTATCAATGTTGAATTGCTGCGTCATTCAATGAGATCGCATCATCCAAGCCCCTCTCGATTAGCTTCTTTGAATGGTGTAGGTCGCAATTTAGTGATTGTTGATAGCATTCTCGATTGTGATTTTCTTGGTCGAACTGCTCCCGCGATCGCACTTCCCACCCAGTTCGGATTTACTCAGGTCGAGATCGTCGATCGACATACTCCACACATTGATCTAAACGATCGCGCTTCGAGTCCTACTCTGTTGCAATTGTTCATTCGAGGGAATCCTTTTCGTGGCATTGCAGGATTAACTCAAGCTGCACAGGATTGGTTTACGCATTTATTGAATACCAATCAGCTTTATGCGATCGCGCTTTACGGCAGTCCTTATGTTCTCGATCGATTTCTTCCCAGTTTGCCTTCTGATGTTCCCTACGTCTTCAGCTATGGACAAATGCGAGAGGCACAAGCGATCGCATTAGAAACCCTGTTCAAAGAATAAGAGATGATCTGCCCTAGTCAATGATTTCGACTTAGCAAATGCTTAACTTTGGATAGCTCCACCTACAGGTACAAGCTGAGATTCTGCAACCTTCGCTATGGTCAAGGCGCAGAGTTAGGAATCGAGTCTTGAACGCTGGAATCGTCATTGCGATCATTACTTTTACAATTTCGCTGGGGAGTTTTCTGATTCGCCCGAAAGCAGATATTCGCTGGGTGAAACGGTTGAATTTGCCGCGCTGGTTAGCGATCGTTGAACCTTTGATCCCGGTGATTTGGACAGTGGCTTTTACTTGTGGTGCGTTTTCTGCGTGGCTTGTGTGGAAAGCAGATCCAGGCAGTCTCAAAACTTGGTTAATCATGGGCTTCTATCTGCTGGTAGAAGTTGTGACGGTCGCTTATGTTCCAGTCACACTAAGGCTTCAGAGCTTAGCCATTGGAACGGTAATTGGTGGATTTGGCGCGGTGCTGGGATATATTTTAGCGATCGCAGTGTTTCCGATCTCTCCACTAGCAGCGGTGTTATTGTTGCCGTATCTACTGTGGAGTCCGGTTGGAACATATGCAACTCGTGAACTGATTGAGTTTAATCCAGAAGCAATCTAATCCTTCTAGTATCCTGTTGCTGCTAAATCTAAAGCATGACTAAACTTCACTCGTTGTATTTGAGATGTCCAAGTTCCATTTGGATAAAGCTGGATTAATCGGAATCCAGGCTGCTCCTGTCCTAGAGCAAATTCGTCGCTTTCTTTCGCAAACTGAATACAGGTCGAAGGCGTTCCCAAAAACGTAACTGTCTTTCGCTGGTGCTGGAATTCTTGATGAATGTGTCCAAACACAACGAGTTTTACTTGCGGATAGCGATCGAGCACCTCTAACAATTCTTCTGGGTTCTGCAACGTACTGGTATCGAGCCAAGTCGAATTTACGGTGAAGGGCGGATGATGAAGCGCAACCAAAGTCGGAACATTCGGATGCTTGGATAACTGTCGATCGAGCCAGTTCAAACTCTCGATCGACAATCGCCCATGTACACAGCCTGGATCTTGAGAGTTCAAGAGCAAAAATCTCCAGCCGCCTTGCTCGAACGCTTTTTCTGGACAAAGCTGTGTTAGCGATCGCTCCATTGCTTCTATACGGTCATGATTTCCCGGCAGCCAATAGGTTGGGACTTCCAAAGGACTGAGCAGGGTTTGTAAGCGATCGTATGATTCGATCGTTCCGTCTTGTGACAAATCGCCTGTTAGCAATAACAAATCAGGCTTTGGACGAAGCTGTTGGAGTTGCTCGATTAGTGCCTTCAGCGATCGTAGTGTAGGCATTCCTAAAAGACACTGATCTGACTTGGCAAATAGATGCAAATCAGTAACTTGAGCAATCCGAAGAGGTGACGAAATCATACCCACGAGCCGTTGACACAGATAGAGCAGAACTATTTTCTTAGCTTACTTTGTGTGTTGGCTAACTGTTTGCGATCTCTTCCTGCAAATGCTGTGATCTTGATCACATACTGGTGAGCGGTTGTGGTTCGAGCCGCGTCTCTGAAGCGCTCATCACTGGAAAGGTCTGGATCAGGATTGATGTACTCATAAGCACATAGAGAAACCAGTTAATTCCATTCGGGGTAAACAGTAACGAACTCTCCGTGAGGTTGTACATGATCACATAGCAAAAAGAGATCAGCGGCAAAGTTCCGGTCGCATTTGGATTGAGTTTGTACCAAGCGATCGCTCTTTTAAAGGCAACCAATAAACTAATCGCAAAGGCGACAAATCCAACAGCTCCAAGCTCAACTAAGAGATCCAAAAATCCATTGTGACCGTGAGCAGGTTGCCAACTCATTCGGTAGAGAACTTCTAAAGAATTGCCTTGATCCGGTATCCAAAACGACTGATAGCCATAGCCAAACCACGGACGTTCCGCCCAGCGTTCTAGTGCAACTTCCCAAATCGTAGTCCGTCCCGTCAGCGTGGCATCTCGCCCCATCGAAGTCAAGATTCGCTCATAGTTATCGACCACCAACACGATCGTGGCTGCAATCGTTAAGAAACCCGCTAGGAAAGCAGGTAGCGCAAACGTTGATTTCGATCGCAGCAGTTGAAAGGCGTAGGTCAACCCCATGAGCAGAACCATCACAGACAGTCCAGTGCGAGAAGTCGAAAGGATCACCAACAGCACAGAAAGTGCTAATCCGCCGACTGTAGCGAGAGTGCGTTCCCGTTTATCAATGACGATCGAGAAGAAGATCACCGCACCTAATACCATCAATCCCGCCAAACCATTTTTGTGTAGTGTGATTCCCATCCAGGCTCCAGCGTGAGCCATTCGGTTGATCCCCTGACTGGGAAATGCCAATGTGAATAGGAAATTTGAAACTGCGAGAATTCCAAAGGTTTGTGCCAGCATGTGAAGCTGTTGCTGTAAGGGGAATCGCATCGCAAAATACAGCGAGAGTAGTGTACTAAATAGCAGTAGATTGCCGCGTCGAAAGGTAAGATCTGGAACTTCAGACCACATGACTGATGCGATCGCAATTCCCACAACGACCCACAGCATTTTTCTCTTCGCCACCACAGGCAAAAAATGTTTGATTCGCAGTGCAATTAAGCCAAAGAGAATCAGAAACAATAGATTTTGGAAGGCTGAAACGATCGGACTTGAGATGACGTTAATCTCCGGAGTCGATTCTTGGGGAAGCAGGATCGAACCGTTCATGATGTTGGTCAAACAGCCTGAAAAATAAAGCATCACGAGGAGCGCATACCCTCGTTCAAATCGATCGAGCCAAGGATTCATGGTTTGAGATAGTAGTAAAGTGCTCTGGTCTGAAGTTTGATGCGATCGAGCAGGGGCACACCCGCGCAGTATTTTTCTGGAAGGTCTTGATACTTAGGGTCGATGCCGCCTGTTTTCCAGGACAGTCCCAACCCAGTCGCGAATAATTTATCGGTGTAGCAATGAACTTCTGGAAAATTTGCTCTGAGCCAATAGCCAGTCAGGAGATGGATTCTCGCTCTCAGTTTGACTTTGGCGAGATCGTGTCTCAGCGTGAATGAATTGTTGCCATGTATTCGCTGTTGATGCAATTGAGCGGTGAGGGCAATGCCTTTAGAAAGCGCAAAACTCGCATATTGCAAATACGAATCATTCAGCGAAACGCCTTCTCCTTCGGGCATGGGAAGAATTCGCTGTAAATGCGATCGACGATAGAAGTATCCATCGGTTCCAGGCATCGGTAGCGGAATTTGCCTGAGTGTTCCTTGCTGCATTTCTTGTCGCAGATCGAACTTGTAAATCGCTTCGGGGAGCGGTGCTGGAGAGTTTTCTAAAGGTTGTCCATTTTGATCAATAAAGCTTAATTGATGATACGACCAGTTTGCCTCTGGATGATCGAGTAAGGCTTGAAGCTCGATCGAAACGCGATCGCGAACGAGCAAATCATCGGAATCGAGAAAACAAATAAAATCTCCCCCACTCGCTGCAAATCCAGCATTGAATGCGGAAGCTTGACCCCCATTTGATTGAAAGATCGGAAGAATGCGATCGCCGTATTGTTTGATTATCGATCGAGACTGATCGGTGGAGCCATCATCGACAACGATTACTTCAACCTGCGGATAGGACTGCGAAAGAGCGCTCTCGATCGCTGCTCCAAGGTAGTCCGCATAGTTATAGTTATTAATAATGATGCTAACGAGTGGGAGTTGTTCCATCTGTTCTACCCCGTCTTGAGAGCGCGAAAATGCTTGAGATAGATCATTAGGCGACTGCGGGTTTCGGGTAGTAAAAATACAAGTCCTAACACTCCAGCGACCCACCAACCCAGTTGATGACTAAACATTGCTAGTGTAAAACCTGCCCACCAGATTGCAGCAATTTGATAGTTCGGACTACCAATCAAGCGATGAATATACAAATGCGCTACTACATAGGTCACGATCGATAACACTTCCGCCCAAGCGTATCCAGAAATTCCAAGCGGGGGCACTAAGAAGAATGCGAGAATGCCAAATAGGATCACATACGCAGCATGAAACGCAGTCACTTCCCAGTTTCGCCGTAGCACATACAGAGTAGAACAATGTAAGTTAAATGCGGCATTGGTCAGATAGGTAACACCGAGCAGCGGGAAGATTGACATTGCAGGTATCCATTCCTCTCCGAACAACAGCGGAAAGACGATCGGACCGATCCAGCTTGCCAAAATTAAAATCGGTCCCAAGGCTAAGAGTTGAAGTTCCATACCTTCAGAAATCGCTTTTTTCAGTCGATTTCCGTCGCTTTGAAGTTGAGCCAGTGCCGCGATCGAGATTCGATACGTCGCTGCTTTGGCAAAGCTCAGCACATCTAACATCCGAATTGCTAGAGCAATCTGTCCGACAGCGGTTTCACCTGCGAATCGTCCCACAATCAAGGGATTGATCAAGGTCTTGAGATACCAAACCCATCCTGAAGCCGAAACGCCCAATCCATAGGACATCATTTCTTTGATTCGATGCGTGTCCCAGCACAATTTCGGACGCAATCGAGACACAGCCCAAAGCAAGATACAGGTCTGTGTCTGATGAGCGCACCATGCGATCGTAGGTGCCCAAGCTCCAAATCCCTTCAGTGCTAAAGTCAGCGAAACAATAAACAATAACAATTGTCCTAACAGTTCAACCCAAGCAACACGCTTAAATTCTAAATCGCGTTCTAACTTTGCTAGAGGGGCTTGATCAATGATGGTTAAAAATGAGAAAAAGATGAGCAGTTGAAAGATTGGTGCGAATCCATCAATGTTCAACCATGACTGAAGCAATGGAACAGAGAGCCATGCGATCGAGCCAAATACGAGACCTAAAATCAGCAAGAGTGTGAACGCCTGATGATAGTCTCTGGGCGATTGTTCTCCTTCTTGGCGAATCAGATACACTCCCACGCCTAAGTGTCCAAAAGTCTGAAGAAACTGGCTGAGCCCAAATGCAGTCGCGAACAATCCGTACTGAGTGGGTCCGATCGTTCGAGTTACGAGTAGAACATTCCCGATACTGATTAACATCCCTAGACCTTCTCGGAAGACTAGGTAGGCACTCCCACGCATCACTTTCGATCGCAAACTCATAGTTGCCCCTGCCACGACTTAGTATCAGATTATAAATGGATGAACAGAAAAGTAGTAAATAGAACAAGCTAAGTGCGAAGGTGATGAATTCAACAATCTAAATGAATTAAAGCAAAATCACCCTGCCAAATTTTCGGGTTACAGCGCTTCTGCCGCAGATGTTTCAATGTAATCATCGTGATCGTAGTAGGATTTTTGCACCTCATTTTCAGATACCGCACCATTGATCACCATACCGAGAACATTCTGCGAGGATTGCGCCAACAGTTCTTTTGCAGTGACCGCACTGACATGATCAACCACACCCGGTCGAGCTACTAGCAATACGCCATCGGCAATCTTTCCAAGCGTCAATGCTTCCGCTGCTACGATCAAGGGTGGCGCATCCACAATCACAAAGTCATACTGCTGCTCGAACGATTCGATTAGAGAAGCCATTCGCTTAGAATCTAACAGTGCTAGAGGATTCGGCGGAATGACTCCACAAGTGAGCACATCAAGATTGTCCAGAACAGGCACGATCGAGTCTCGTCCTCGATTGGATTCTACAACCATGTGGCTCAACCCAGACACATTCGTGAGATGCCAAATGTGATGCTGTGAGGGATGATGCAAGTCGGCATCAATCAACAATGTTCTGCGTCCTAAAGCTGCCATTGTTGCCGCGAGATTTGCTGCAACCGTAGACTTTCCTTCACGCGGGACAGAACTGGTGATCACAATACTCTTCAGGTTCTCATCCAGGCTCAAGAATTTAAGATTAGCTTGCAGCATTCGATATGATGCACTGACAGTCGATCGGGGTGCATCCCGTACAGGCAGCTCTGGGATCGACCATTCGAGTTTGTTCGATCGAACCATTGCAGGTTTGCCAAAGGAGGGAATTGTTCCGAGCCAAGTGTAACCAAAGAGTTCACGAGCTTCTTTGAGCGTCTTGATTGATTTATCGCGCAGTTCGAGGAAGGTGATCGTTGCGAGTGAAATCAGCACAGCAATTACCGCGCCCATGAGAATGATCAGATTGGAAGCCGATCGAGCTGGGGACTGAGGGACGGCAGCCTGTTCAATAATCCGCGCTGTACCGACATTTTGCTTCTCTGTGAGTTCAACTTCTTGCAGCTTTTTCAGCAAGGATTCGTAAGTCGATTGTGCAGCATCTAAACGTCGCTGGAGTTCTCGCTGCGATTGTTCGAGTCGCGGAACTTGACGAATTCGTTCGCGGTAAGCATTACGAGTCGTTGTCAAGGCGGATAACCGACTCGCTGTGCTGAGTCGCTGAACTTCTGCGTTGACATAATCTTTCATCAAGCCTTGTCGAATGTCTCCGGGCGACAGGTCATCGTCTGAGACTGATCCTCCCATCGTTTGAGCAATTCGCGTTTCAAGCAATCTTTGGAGCGTAGCAACTCGGTCTTCGAGATTCACGATCGCGGGATGATCGTCAGTAAATCGAGTGCGTTCGAGTTCTAGCTGGGTCTGTCCTTCCTGAAACTGCTTGGACAATTGCTGAACTTCATCATCCTGGCTCAGCGCATTGATGTCGATCGCACGTTCGGCGCTCATATTTAATGTGCTTGCCAAGGTGCTATACCGTGTATTCAGTTCGCTCAAGTCTGTGTTCGCTGCGGCAATTTGCTTTTCGATTTCCCCGATCGTCTCAGTCAGTCGATCTTCTTCACCTTTGATATCCGCAATTCCATTGTTCTCCTTGAACTGTCGGAGAGCCGTTTCTGCTTGGCTAACCGTTTCTTCGGTTTTGGGAAGTTGCTCTGCGATGAATTTTCGGGCGGCTGCCGCTTCAGAACGATTCGCGAGCACATTGCTCGCGAGGTATGCACTCAGCACTTGATTGAGCACTGCTGCCGCAATTTCGGGATTCTGATTTTCGTAGGTGATTTCGAGGACATCAGTTCCTGAGATATCTTTAACTTTAATTGTTCGAGCTAAGGCATCAGGATTAAGCGGCTTACCGGACTCATCCATCAGGTTAAGCGCATCGATCGCTTTCTGTAAAATCGGTCGCGATAGTAACGTTTGTGCTTCAGTTCGGACGGGATTGCTCTGCATTGTCAAGTTCGAGATGCGTCCAGCGGATTCGCCCCCCAATCCAGTCAGTGAGGGAATGCTGTTCGATCTTAGTAGGATCTTACCATCTGCAACATAAGTAGGTTTTTGCAGGGAAGCCATCACACTCGAAGCTGCTAACGCGATCACAAAAATCACAGCAGTGGGTTTCCAGCGGCGTTTTGCAATTAGCCAGTAATTTTGAAAATCAATCTGCTCTAGGGCGTTGAGAGACATCGCACCAGAGTCACTATTGTTCTTGGATCTCATTGCTTGGATCGGATGAAGTTGAACAATTCTCTAAACCATTCCAGGACAGTTCCTGATGGTATCTACAACCCTGTTATTGAATGATCGCTCGGTACAGAGTCGCGATCTATTTTGTGCAACCTAAGCTTACATCATCTGAATCCAGATTTAACATCGTTGTGATGGTTAAAGTGGCACAGTTGACATTTGCTTTATGTTGCTTTTGCTACCTAGAATTTGTTCAGAATGAGGCTGTCTGATGTGGATTATCTTAGATTGCGGTCTCAATCATGCCTGTGACAATTGTGCGAAAGTTAAGTATACGATCGCGCTTGCGATAAAACGACTCGCTTATGCGATCGCACTTCCCATCGTGTCATCATTTCTCGGTAGACTTGGCTAATGATGACTCGCGCTGCATAGGGCTGAACCACGCGAACACAAGCTTCTGAAGGAAAGTCATCAGGATTGAATAAGACTCGATCGAGAGCATTCGCGATCGTGCTTGGAGTCCGATCAGCGCAAACAATTCCGCTTTGGGAAGACAACAATCTGGGGGTATCTCCACAATCGGTAGTGACGATCGGCGTTCCTGATCCTAATGCTTCGAGCACAGAAACAGGTAATCCTTCAAATCGACTGCTCAAGACAAAGACATTGGCAATCTGGTAAAGATGTGCCATTTCGGACTGGGTTTGAGCACCCAACAAGGTAATGCGATCGCGAATGTTCAACCGAGTTGCTTCAGCTTGAATTTCGGGCGCTAACTCGCCATCGCCTGCAATCAATAGATGAGCGTTTGGATGAGTCAGAGCCGCGATCGCTTGAATCAGTAACACCGGATCTTTCTGAGGTTGAAGTCTTCCAGCAAATAGGATGAACTGTGTATTTTCTGAAAGTCCGAGTGTTTGAGCAAACAATCGACGTTGAATGATCCGATCAGAGGAAGGCTGGAACACCTCATCATCGAATGAATTGTTGATGTATGAAATGCGATCGCTTAACTCTGGATAGCGCTCTCGATAGAGTTCTAATGATCCTGTGTGACAGGACAGGACGTGATCGAACTGTGTCACTAGAGAGCGTTCTAACATCGAATAAACAGCGGGAAAATTGCGCCAAAGGCTTGCTCGTTTATCTGTCTTGGCAGTTTGTTGGCGAATGTCATTGTGAACAAACAATGTTTTCTCACCCCGCCACGATCGAGTTGCTAAAGCTGGCTCGATCCGGTGAAAGTGCATAAAGTCCGACTCCAGACAAGCTCGGAACAATGCCGCAGTGTACCCAACTGAAATGGGAATGCGTTTACGATGATTGTCGCCTTGCAGCGTGAACAGCGGCATGAATTGAATCATTTTGCCTGCATATTCGCGCTCCTGCCATTGAAGCGGCTTTTCTGAAGGATCAGCACCCGTACCGACAAAGCGAATCTCAAACTCATCAGGCGCATATTTTACAAACGATCGAATAATCGTCTGGATGCCGCCAATGCTACTCCGCCAAGGATTGAACTGATAGAAAATCGTTAGAACAGGTTTTCGCATTGTTAGTATGCTCCCCGTCGAGCGAAGACTACTTGGAGCGTTTTGACGATCAGCAATAGATCATAGGACACACTCCAGCGCTCTTGATACCGGAGATCAAGATTCACAACTTGCTCAAAATCCTTGATTTCAGATCGTCCGTTCACCTGCCATTCTCCAGTCAGTCCAGGCTTCACTTCCAATCGTTTCCAATGTCGATCGTTGTAATGTTCGACTTCATCTAGTGTGGGGGGACGAGTCCCAACTAGGCTCATATCTCCGACTAGAACATTCCAGAACTGGGGTAGTTCATCTAAGCTAGTCCGACGTAAGAACTGTCCAATTTTAGTAATTCGGGGATCATTGGTGTTCTTGAACAAAAGCTTACTTCCTTCGTTTTTCACCAGCGATTTTAATTGTTCGGCATCATTCACCATCGATCGGAACTTTCGCAACTGGAACGTTCGTCCTCTCAGTCCACAGCGCGTTTGGATGTAAAACACGGGACCTGGACTATCCAGCTTGATTGCAATGACGATCGGGAGAAACACAACGGCTAAAAATAAGAGACCTACCAAGCTTCCTGCAATATCAATGCTGCGTTTAAGCAAAGATTGAGTCGAAGGATGGATGGGTTGCTCGATCGAGAGTCGGAACGTTTGTAACTTTGCTTCGGGGTAATTCATCACTGCCTCTCCTACTTCAACGGGTCAGCCCATCACAAGCAATTGAAATGAGAACCTTTGGTTGCAATGGGCTGGTTCTGCGGACTATGCGGCATAGCTGGAGATGCGATCGGATACGGGAATGGTTTGGATCTGAGTTCGGATGTAACTCGCGCCCTGAGTCAAACACGTCGGACAGAGATCGCCTTGCGCTTCGTCGTCAATGTAGAGAACGACTCTTGCCAGATTCGGTTGAAAGAGTTGAGAACAGATCACGCAGGATTGTGCTACGGACTGGGAACACACATGTTCGATTTGCAGTTGCATAAGAAAGGTGACAAGTCATTGAGAGAGTTGCTGGGGTAGGAGCGTTTCAAGCCTGAACTCACTGTAAAAATCACGATATGGAAATCACGGAACATTGCTGTTACCGAAGAGATCGGAACCGTTGAATTACTCAGAAATGAGCAAGACTGTTAGGCTGTTGACCCTCTCCAGATGAGTGATTTTACGGTAGAGCTGGTCGAAAGCAAGTTTTCGCAAATTTGTCCAGTGGAATAATGCGGAAGATTTGCGTTTACCCTTCATGTTTATCATAACCATTCATATAGGGCAATACTTTGGATAGCGAATTTATAATCAAAATAGAAATTTGTTGAATCGGGCAAAATTTCATGAAGTCGAATGGTGGAATGAATAGATAAAAGCGATTGCATCATTGATGACTGCTCATTTCAAGAGTGATACTGAGTGACATCAAACGATCGAGCTACAAAAGACCAGCATGATTGAGATAGATTAAATTTTGGTTGGTATTGTCCGGATGAGTGAAACTTCGATTGAATGTGCTTTTTCGTCTCGTAGTGTGGGGATCGCGCCCCTGAAATCGCTAGGGTTTAGGCAATGTTGAACTGTGAAATAGTGCGCCCTTTATTCAAGCTGCAATTGCTACAAGGTCGAATGAAGAACACTATTTAGTCATGTTCAAATAACGTTCTGATGCAAAATCTTCGCCTTTCGTTTTGGTTTGTAGATCTTCGTGAATTAGTCCGTTGGGCTAAGCACGAGTCAGCATAGCCGTACTTACTTCAGTTAGGACACTTCTAGAAAGCCCTCCAGCCGCCAAGTTTCTACTGTGTATACACAAGTCGTTCTTGCTGCGGTTGAATCGGCTTCAGCCCCCTAAATCCCCCAAATTTGGGGGACTTTGAAGATAGAAAACGCTTTGGAACTCTAGAAATTTCTCTGGCTCAAAGTCCCCCAGAATGGGGGATTTAGGGGGCACGATCTGATCACAATGAAGTGCAAGAGACTTCTGTATACACAGTAGCTCCCAAGTTTGGGGAAGCAAGCGTCTTAAGCTCCCAGAATTGGGGGTTTGGGGGCGACTCCGAGGATGTCCTAATCTAAACTTCTACTGCTATATTCTTGGAAGCTGCGATCGAACAAATTCATGATCGCTCGATAGATGTTCAAGCTATCTCACAATCTCTATTCTTGCGATCGCGAACTTGATCGCCAATCGAGATGCCATTTTAGTCGATCGAGCCGATGATGTGAGAGTCAGCAATAACACTGCACCTGGGTCGCAGGTTCAGCTTCATCCTGGGGTGATTGTCTATAACAATTAGCTCTCTGGAATATCCTGTGAAGGGCTGAGCAATTGTTTGATCGCCAACCACACAAAGATCGGAATCGTATCAAAGTAGCGCCCCCACAACCGTCGAGGCTCTTGTGCTAATCGATAGAGCCATTCCAGTCCTATCGATCGCATCATTCGAGGAGCACGTTTGTGAACTCCCGCATAGACCGGAAAGGCTCCGCCTAATCCAATCATCACCGCATGAATGCGATCGCGGTGTTGAGCAATCCAAGTCTCTTGCTTCGGACAGCCCAGAGCAACCAGAACCAGTCCGGCACCGCTTTCGTTGATCCGTTGCACCAAAGCTTCATCTTCATCACCCGTGAGAGGACGAAACGGCAGAGGTTCAATTCCAGCAATCTTTAGGTTCGGAAACTCGTGAGCTAGTCTTTGCTTCATTTGATTGAGAATGGAGTCATGGCATCCGAGAAAAAAGATGCTGACATCTTGTTGAGGAGCTTGCTCACATAGTGCGACCAAAATATCTAGTCCAGCAATGCGATCTTGGTTTGCAACTCCCAAGCAGCGGAGCATCCACACCAAAGGCATCCCATCGGGTGTGACAATATCAGACTGTCGGAGAACAGTAGCAAACCCCGCATTGCGATACGCCTCAACTAGCATGTGAACATTCGCAACACAGACTGTTTTACTGAGACGCTGTTGTGCCCAAGTCAACATCAGCGAAATTTGCACGTCAAAAGGCAGCGCCGTGACGGGACAACCAATCACGCGCCGGATCGGAGGACTTTCATTCTGCATGATTTACGAGTATCTATTCAGTGTCTGAATTGTTCTGGTATCAGCACGATCGCGCTTAAGCTAGAGCAGGATTCTACTCTGTGATAGAAACTGCTGTAAGAAGCGCTGTTCCATTGGTGACGAACCACGCGAGACTTCGCGCAGACTCTGGACGATTGCTATGGCTCAGTCAATTTAAAAAAACCTAGTATTGTTCTGATGTGAACAGCGTAGCCAAACGAGAAACAGAAACCAGAGTGAAAGTTCTACTCATTACCCATACAGCACAATTGATCATGCTGTTTTTCTCTAGTCATTACAAAGACTATCACGATCGCAATAATCGAAAACAGTTATGTCCGGAAAATAGAGTGCTATTAAAGTGCGATCGCACTAGGGTGCACCAATGGCATCTTATCGACTCGTGCCACTTGATGAGCATGTTGCGAGATGGTGAGCACAGTATAGTTATCGGTTAAAACAGCGATGATCTTGCTCATCATAGCTACCTTTCTGTAGCTCGGTAGGTTCATGGCAGGGAAGAAAGCGAGTTCTGGCAAGTCATCGCAACCCATAAAATCTAAGGGATGTAGCAGAATCGAGGGTTGGACTCGGAACAATCGACAAAGCGCGATCGCAGTTCGGAAGTACAACATTGCTAACATCGGCGAAAACACACCGAGATAGAGAATGTAGCTGGCATGGATTGGAATTTTGAACACAGGCATGGTCGTGACGGGGAGTTCGACTAAGTTCCCAGAATCCAATCGCAATCGGTACGGCTTCAGAGGGCGAAATCCATCCTTGAAGCGACCAAATAGCGCTTTGCGTTGTTCGAGTTCTTCTTTGCTGAGCTTGCTGGTCATGAAGTAGTAAGCACGAGCCAACGGACCTAAGAAGGTCGGGAATGTGGAAGCATCGCAGAGATAACCTCGTCTTGCAAGCACTTTGAGAACAGATCGAGACAAGCTAAATCCAGGACCTCGGAAACAGACGGGGCGAACTCCGGTTGCTTTTTCGATGTATTTTTCTGCGATCGCTAATTCGGTATCAATCTCTTCCTCGGAGTACAAGTGCAGCCAAGGTTCGTGTAGAAAAGAATGATTGCCAACTTCATGTCCAGCATCCGCGATCGATTTCAGGACTGCTTTGTTTTTATCTAAAGCTGCATCTTGTCCCACAATAAAAAACGTGATTCTGAGGTCGCGCTCTTTCAGAAAGTTCAACACACGCGGGATCAATACATTGAGATAAGACGGGAAGAGTTCCCAGCCTTCATCTCCGTGGGTTTTCATGTATGACCATTGATTGTCGAGATCCAGCGATAAGCTTGCAATGGGTTTCTTACGATGTTTCATGATTGTGATTAGTTGAGAGTTGCAGCAAGGTGGCGCATCTTTGCAGTGGTACGCCAGTAGATGTCCTCCATCAGCAAATGAGCGAATTCGCCGTTTCGCCCGATGCTATGCCAGTCGGAGATGAAAGCCATCTCCACAGCCAACATCAATGATTCGAGCATCTGCACCTAAGCCTTTACAGGCAGACAATAAGCGCTTTGCAAGGTAATCAGAAAGATTGTTCATAAGCTGTTATTTGATCGAGGTGAATGAGCGGAGCGGAAAACTGAAAGGCTTTGCAAACCCAGACTGAGAACATAGAAGCGCAGACAATAAAATACTGGAAATTGCACTAAGCCAAACGCCGATCTGCTCTTGGAGTAAGGGTTTTAGTTCAACCGCGATCGCTAAATTTCCTGCGGGTACTTTGATTTGTAACAGTCCTTCGGGCGAAGCTTGAACAGGAAGAGTCGAACTGTCGATCGTGGCTGTCCAACCTGGATAGTAGACCTGTTTGAGGGTTAACCATTGCTCGGTGTTCAGATTTGTCTGTAGACCGAGTTTTCGAGGTTGCCACTGCAAGATTTTGACTTGATCCTGAGCTTCGATCGTGAAGTTAGAACCAAACTTCTCAGCGGTAAATTCTCTCAGAGCTTCGGTCGTATAAAGCGAAGGGGGAATCCATTTCGGACGATGAAGAACTGCATCTCTTTGGATTTCAAGTTCTGCGTCTAGTCCCGTCACCGGATATAAGCTTCGCTTCATTAGCAAACCACTGGAAAGCATCAGCGCGATCGCGAGTAGAACAGTGATTGCGATGACTCGATGATTTATGAGCCGGACTGAGTATAAAACAAATGAAACCGCGATCGCGATCCCCATAACTGAAAGAGTTAACCAGGCTTTATTGGGAACTGTCCAAGTCAGCCAAGCATCTCGAACAGGTAACAATAGTAACATTGCTAGTCCAGTTCCCAGTACAAGCAGGACACCGGAGGTCAGGAAGAATTTTTGAGTGAATCGAATGGGTTGCACTGCAAACGCAACTAACGCGGTTAGCGCCAGGGTCAATACCAAATTAAATCTAGAAGGTAGCTCGATCGTTTGTAAAGGCTGTAAAACTTGCCAAACTGGATTACTAATCGAGAACATCATGGCTCCAGAGGAAAGCGCGATCGCAATCCAAAACAGGCTTAACTTCTGCGGAGTCGTTCTTCGTCCGATCAGAAAGCTCAGAACTGCCAGAACAATCGTGAGAACTGTAGAAATCTCAAGAAAGGCAATGTAAGTTCCGAGATTTTCACGAAACACACCTGAGAATAAGAAGTTATCTTCGTAGTGAAAAAATTTGTACTGTGTTGGATCAGCTTTGAGCACAATAAATTCTTTAGTGGTCATTGCTGGAAACCAATAGATTGCTGCAAGTCCTACTGCAAGTAGAAACGCCAAACTATAAGCGATCGCATTTCTCCATCTTCTCTTTCTATCCGAGAACCACAATACATAGAGCAATGGAACAGGCGTAAAAATCAGAAAGCTTGGAAGATGCGTCATGATCAGGAACGTTTGCGCGATCGCAATTCCCACAATAGATCTAACAGGTCTAACGGCTTGAATGGCTTTCTTCCGACCTTCGATCAATTGCTGAGTAAAATACAGAATCAATGGAAACCAAACAAAGCTCCAAAATTCTGCATAAGCAAATCGAGCATAAAGATCGATCGCTAAATGGTACGGTGCAACTAGATAGAAGAGCGACGCGAACAAGGCAGCAGTTGGAGAAACGATCGATCGCAGCCACAGGTAAGCAGTGATCCCCGAAGCGATTAATGCGAGTGCTGCTCCAAGACTCAATTGATGCCATCCGTAAGGATCAGGAATCCACACCAACAGACGCATTAAGCTCGTGAAATAGTAGGGCATGGGACTATAGAAAAAGAAAGTCGGGCTTCCCATCCCTGCATTCATCTTTAAGAGCCAGCGGGGGTACAAATCTCCTGCCCAGAACTGATCCGAAAATTGTTTCGCCCAGCGCAAGTGATAGTCCGGCAAATCATGAGCATCATACACACCATACGCAAACATTGGGATCATCACCAAAACGGCAACAATCGCGATCGCAAAAAGATGAATCCGAGTCATAGAGTTCGATCGAGTGGTGAGCATTGCTATTTTCCTCAGTTCATCTGTTGCCAAAATTTGAGCCAACCCCGTCTCACACTGGGACGCAGCCAAGTCACTGTATTAATCGACTCTTGGCGGAAGCACTGAAAATCAGCGTGATGAGAAGGATGATTCGAGATTTTCAAAGCTTGAAGAGCGTTGCTTGCCCAAGCATTTGCGTATTCAGTGTCATTCGCTGCATAGAACAATGCACTCCGATAAGCTAGGAGTGCTCGACGATAGTTATTATTCCAATGTTTTAAATATGACAGTGCAGTGAGAATACGATCGCGCTTTCTGACTTTCGGATAGATTCCTTGGAATGGCGGGATTTGATTTAGTAAAAGCTCTGCGTTGCCTTGCTCTAGCGCTTTCGCGATTTTTACACGAATAAAGTCTTTTTGTGCTCCCCAATAGTGTTGAATCACATCCGGGCAAGTCGAGATAACAGTCTTTTGTGCGAGTGCGGCTCCGACTGCGAACTGCTCGATGTTGAACACGGGAAAAATCTCATACAGTCGATCGAGAATTTCAAATGCTTCTTCTAACAATGCGCGGTTACTGGGATGAACACCAATCACGCCAGAGTTATACATGGGAGATCCAGGTACAACAGCAATTTCGTCAATCTTAATTTGCTTCTCTAAAATTGGCTTCCATCCGGGTTCTGGTGATTCGAGCAGTGTGGATTCGTACTGGTGCATCAACGATCGAGTGCGTGAAATACGATCGAACAATTTTGCTGGATGATCCGTGAAAAAAGTATCCGTATCTAGCAAGATCACCGGACATTGGTAATGATCGATCGCTTTCAACGCTGCACCAATCTTTGCACGAAATGGATAAGTGCGATCGCGTGTCCAAGTGGCGAATTCTTTGGGAGAAAACACAAGTCTTTCGATCGGCAAATCGATCTGATCAGAATCACAGATCAATCGAACTACAATTTCGTCCTGGTTTTGGAGAAATCGCATTGCTGAAACAATACTAAATTGAAGCTCTTGAAGATATTCTCGATCGTTGCCGTACAAGAAATAGGCTAAGACTTTCATGTGTTTCTCCCCGATCACACATTGACCAGATTCGAGTTCCGCGATCGCGTCATCAATTCCGCTGCCGATCGCTCTGCTAACAACACGGTTTCATTCACGTTCAATGTTCCATTTGGAATATGAGCTGAATTGATGATATGAACTCCTGGAATTGAGGTGTGCATCGACGGTAACTTTTCGGAATAGTTCAAAGTCGAAATCGCGAACACCTGTCGCACTCGTGACACTCGGAATGCAAGAACATCACTCCGATCGAACTTCGGATACATCAATACTAGAGTTTGAAGGAACTCTTCTTTGATTTGTTCATCGGTCATCTGAAACGCCGAATCATGCGTAGACACATACTTTGGCAGATAAACCAGCGATCGCTGATCAAACTCTGATTGATCTACCAATGCCGACATTTCAATCACGCCTGTAAACGGAATCCAAGTATCCGTAATGTTCGTCACATAGTAGTCTGCTAAAGGCTTTTTCAGGAGCAACGAGGCACAAATGATGCCTTGATACTCAATATCACAATGTCGATCGTATTCCGATTGAGTCAATCCTTGACACACTTGAGCCGCGATCGGAGATGCCATTGTTAACACCACTTGATCAAAGTACTCGATGTGTCCATTGGTGAACTCAAGCTTGACTTTGTTATTTCTTTGACTGACTTGGCTCACTCGGTGTCCGACTTTCATCTCGACATTGTGTTCAGATAACATCTCAACAAAGCGAGACAACAATCGCGCATACCCACCCGGAAGATACCCGAACATCTCTTTTTTCAAGCCCGTTCGCCGCGCCGCATACATTCGAGCAATAATCGCCCAGATGAATGAAGCAGAAGCAATCCGATAGTTCTCACCGAGCTTCGATCGCAGTAAGGGCAACCAAATTTTTTCAAAAGTTCGATCGCCCGATAGCTTTCTCAACCAAGTAGACACCGAAATTTGTTCAAGCTTGCGCCAGTTTTTCACTTTCGAGGCATACCAGATCGTGAAACCTAACCGCAGCTTATCAATCGATCCCAATGCTGGAAATCTGAGAAATTCCAAAGTATTAGACATCGAATACAGCTTGCCATCCGTGAAGAACCCCGTCTTAGTTTCCACCCACTTCATATCCTGGTCTAAGCCCATTTCAGTGAGCAGCGATCGGAGATGAGTATCAGACAGCAACGTAACGTGATAGTGCCGATCCCAAAGAATATTTCCCAGTCTCCAAGCACTCGCCAGCCCACCAAATTGATGAGCGCTTTCAAACAATGTCACTGAGTTACCTTGCTGAGCGAGCCTGAGCGCCAGTGTCATTCCAAGAATTCCACCGCCAACAATGGCATAGCGTTGAGTTGATCCTGCTGTGGAGTGTTTTACTAACATAACAATAGGTGAATAAAAATTATGGCGGAGTTAACTCGGTAACAATCCCTCCACGGACTGCATATTGCAAGCCGCAAGCAGGACAATCAAACTCAGCACTAAAGCTTTCTAGATCAGCGGGAAATCGGGTGAGCAATTGACCACAACGACACACACAACCCACAGATCTCGCTGGATGCCCGATCGCTAAATGAAAGTCCGGAATCGATTTTGTCACGAGCGATCCCATGCCAATCATGGCAAAGCGCCCGATCGATAAATCATTCCCGATCGTGCAGTTTGCTCCGATCGTGGCTCCTTCTCGAACTAAGGTCGGCAAGGTATGTTCATCGGGATCAGAAGGACGCAACTGTTTCAAGTCAACGGTTGTCGCTCTGGGAAAGCGATCGTTGGTGAACACAGTTCCAGCGCTAATCATTACGCCATCTCCGATCGTGACCGCATTGCAAATGTAGACAAAGGCGTTGATCTTAACGCGATCGCCAATTTGTACACCATAAGCAATGTAAGTCTTCTCACCGATAATGCACTCTTCGCCGATCTGCGTGGAAAAGCGAATGTGAACATTGTCCCAAACCGAAGTGCGATCGCCGATCAACACATCCGATTCGATGATAGCTGTGGGATGAACTTTGATGTTCATTACGGGTAGATTCATCGCTTACTTTCCAACTGTGACAAAAGCTCGATCGCCATTCGTTGCTGAAGTTGCAAACCCAAGCAGTTTCAGAGATTCGTAGGAAACACCCATCCACTGTGTTTGGTTCATCGATTTGTAAGCCGCTTCGATTACTTCCACGGATGCAATGCTGTCTTGAGGTGTGATCAACAAAGTCTCTTGTCCTAAAATTGCTTTTGAAAAGTTCTCAAGCTGGCTCGTAAAGGCTTGAACTTTGTTGTATCCGTTTCCGAACTTGATCCATTCTGGGCTGGAGGATTGACGATACTTCGACTCTTTCCAACCGACTGAAATCGTTCCTTGCGATCCGTAGATCCGAATATAGCTATCTAGCTCTTTGTTAATCGTCCAAGAGAGATCCACATTGCCAACCACACCGCTGGCACTCTTCGCAAAGATTCGCACAGTGTCTTCAACTGCTAAGCTCTGAATTCGCTTGCCTTCGATGACTTGGACTTCTGCAAGTGCGCCAAGGAAATAGCGCATAATGTCGATCGAGTGTGTGCCGTTATCAATCAACACACCACCACCACTCACCGCCGGGTTCGAGTTCCATCTGGAAGCCATGTCTACTCGCGAAGTAAACGCATTCTCAAACAGAACAATCTCACCCAGAATTCCAGACATCACCAAGCTCTTCGCTTTGATCACATCTTCGACATAGCGGAACTTGGAAGCCATTGTAAGAATGACCCCATTTTTGGCAGCGCAATCCACCATCTCGATCGCGCTTTTGACATCGACGCTCAAAGGCTTCTCACACAGCACATTCACGCGCCGTTCGAGAAAGTAGACTGCGATATCGCGATGTGTGACCGGAGGTGTACAAACGATCACAGCATCCAAATCAATGCTTTCTGCCATTCTTTGATAGTTGTCGAAACTCTGACAGTTCAGCCGTTCTGCTAATGCTTGCGCTGCTTCAACGCGAACATCGACGACTGCAACCAATTTCGCAGATTGGCATTGCTCGAATGCTTGTACATACGATTGAGCAATTCCGCCTGCTCCGATCAATCCGAATTTGAGCTTGTTCATTACTTTTACTTTCACCTATTTCACAGCTAAAATCTTCGTTTCGGTCGGCTTCTGCCCCCTAAATCCCCCAAAATTGGGGGACTAAGAGCTAAGAAAAATTCTCAGAATTCTAGAAATTCTTTGGTCTTCAAAGTCCCCCAGAATGGGGGATTTAGGGGGCAAACACCCTTAGCAATGACCAACCAATCAAGTCGTATCTCTAGAACAAATCACTTGACTGTTAAGCCAACACTTCCCGAATCGCATCTGCGATGTAATCGATGTGTTCATCCGTGTACGCCTCATTCCAAGGCAACACCAACACCGCTTCTAGTCCTGCAAACGTGCCAGGAAACTTCGAGGGCGTGTAATCCACGGCTTCAGGACGCGCCAGCGTGAACGGAAAACGAGAATTTCCAAAGGTTCGCTGCTGCTCAAAAATCATGCACTGGAATGCAGGCTTTTGAATGTAGCGCGGAGCCGAAAAAATACCTCTCTCCTTCAGTTTCTTTGCCAAGCCCACCGCACCATCCGGCACGATCGAGCTATCCACCCGCAGACAATACTTCCAATACACGTGTGTATTGCGATCGTCATGATACGGAGTCTCAATTCCCGCAATGCCTCGCAGTTTTTGAGTCATCTTTTTCGCCGCAATCCGGCGATGTTCTACACAACCCCACAGCTTCGACAATTGCGCCACTGCAACTGCACCTTGAAGCTCACACATCCGCCCGTTCAATGCAATGAAATAGTGATCCGGATTCGGATCGCCGTAGCCAAACGCTTTATTGATAAACAAGAACATTCGACGCGCCAACGCTTCATCATTGGTCGTGACAATGCCACCTTCGCCCGTCGTAATGTGCTTGCCTTGCTGCAAACTAAAGCATCCGACCGATCCGATCGTTCCGACAGGTTCCCCTTTGTGGGTTGCTAAAAAGGCTTGAGCACAATCCTCGATCACTGGAATGCCACGAGAATTCGCCAACTCCATGATCTCAGTCATGTTGCAAGGATTTCCAAACAAATGCGTCACAATGATTGCTTTTGTGCGATCGCTGATACAGTTCTCGATCGTCTCAGCGGTAACATTCCAGGTTTTCGGATCAACATCAGCAAACACCGGAATTGCACCTTGGTACAAAATTGGAGTTAATGCGCCCATGTCGGTGATCGAAGTAGTGATAATTTCGTCACCAGGTTCCGGATCGATTGCTGCGATCGCAGTATGAACTGCTCCCGATCCAGACGAACAGGCGTATGCATACTTCACACCGAGCATGTCTGCGAATCGCTGCTCCAAGGTTTTCACAAAGGTTCCCTTGGTGCTGGTCAAGGTTCCACTCCGAATCGCTTCTGCGACCAGGGTGATCTCCTCTTCTCCGAGTGTCCGACCACTCGCATTTTGATCCGAAGGCAATTCCAACCGGGCTGTCTGTTTTGGTGCTTGTACCATCATTTTCTCCTAACACTATTAGCAATTCCACGAACACAGAACAATCTGAGAAGGTCATTCAACCTTGGAACTGTGTTCAAAGCACGATCGTCTAATGTGAGACAAACTAGGTCTCACGTTCAAAGTTCCCCAGCATGGGGGATTTAGGGGGCAGAAGCCGACCGAAACGAAGTGATCTAACGGTCTTTATCGCGTTTGTAAATTGAGGTTCCTAAATAGAAAAGTTCTTCAAAATAGCTTTTGTTTTGAGCAGATAACACACCCAAACTAAAAAGCTGAATTGCTAATACTAAAGTCGTTCCCCCAATAAAAAAGGTATGTGGAGCTTGCTGGAATGCCAGGGCTACTGCTTCTGTTGCATCTGGAAAACGAACTTGTTGAGCAAGTCTCTGATAGTTCGTCCAGCAATGAATCAACACCCAGGCATTGGCATAGAGCGACAACACAAAAAACATCAAGCTTGGAAGAATGAAAAACATTACCGGACGCAGCAGAAAGCCTGAGAAAAAAATGTCCCAAGTATGGCGCATCAGTTTCGCAGTCGAACTGAGGCTCGATCGACGTTGTTTCTGCTTCGGCTGGCTTTTCTGTGTTCTCCAGTTGAGATGGGCTGGCACTTCCTCCACTCGCGTTCTGAGCAAAAACGCTTTGTGAATCACCTCTGGGTTGATCTCCATTCCATCCGATCGCAGATTCAGCGATCGTAAGAATTCGGCATCATAGACCCGAACCATTCCCGTCAGTGTAGAAAGACTGCGCTTTGCAGCGATCGACAAAAAGCGATTTGCCCAAACGCTTAAAACGCGCCGCAACCAGGGAACATTCGAGACTGCTCCACCCGTCATGTAAGGTGAAGCCACCACGACACCCGCCTGCGTCTCCTGGATCTTCTTCAGCAATTGCCCGATATGATCGGGGTCGTAGCTTAAATCCAGATCGACCACGACAATGTAATCGCCCTGAGCACCACTAAATCCGGTTCTGAGCGCTCGTCCCAGTCCCCGATTGACGCGATGATGCAGCACCCGAACATTTGGGCGAGATTGAGCAAATTCCTGAGCTAACCATCCTGTTTCGTCGCGGCTGCCATCATTGACAATCACAATCTCCCAGTCATACTCCGACTCTAGCGATCGCATATAGTCGCACAACAGTGAAAGATTGTCTTGCAAGATCAGTGCTTCATTGAATGCAGGTGCGATCAAAGACACTAATGGCTTGCAATCGGAAGATGAACCCGGCACGATCGAGGAAATTTGCCAAGTCGATCGCACAGGTGAAATTCGTTCTTGCATGGGAACACACCTTTTGGCAAAGAACTGATACAGACTCAATACAGTCTGAGACTATCAGTCAAAATTTTTTGAAAACCGATGAGACCGTTTCTGGAAAAGCAATTTAGAAACCCAACAAACCGAAACCCAATACTCAGTGCCTAGCTTTTCCGTCTCTGTTTCTTCCTTCCGTATTTTCTATCCTAAGCCGTATAAGTTGACATAGGTTCACTATTTCTTAACATTACTATGTTCAGCTTCATCGAAACCTAATCGCGTCCAACTTTGCAGGATCAATCTTAGTCGAATCAAAAGACATTAATCCGAAGCTCCCTCGATATTCCCAGAACGCATACTCAAATCGGTAGCGCTGCAATAGGTCCACGACATCACGGTTCCAGTTCGCCCAGTCTGGCATTGGTGCATCTCGATTCGCACCAAACTCCCCACAATAGATGGGAACGTTGTAGCGCGATCGGAATTTCAAGACCGGACGTAGCTTTTCTTCGACTTTCTGCTTGTTAAATCGCTCTGCTTGATAGCGATTTAACAATCGAACGGTTTCAGGATCTTTCGTCGATCGAGCTTTCGCGGCTGCAAATCGTTGGGGATCAAATGGGTAAGGAACATCTCGCAAATTCGCAAGTGTTCCAATCCAACCAGAGCGTTGATGTGTGAACTGAATCGGCTCGTAGAAATGAAACGTGTAAATTAGTTTGTCACCTTTGATGGGTTTCATCTTTACATAGTCATACGCTCCTGCATGATGTCCAGAAACAATGATGTGATGTGTAGTATCGATGGCGCGAATCTGATTGACCAAACCTTGAGCAATGCTTCTCCAGGTTTCGACCTGCTCCATTTGCGGCTCGTTTAGTAGTTCATAAAACACTTGATCGGATTGAGTTCGATAGCGGTTTGCTAGAGCAATCCAAAGCTGCTTTAAGCGATCGTAGTCATCTGATTTGATCCCCGCTTTCAGATCCATCGGCAACAATGGATGAATATCGAGAATGATCGCAAGATTGTGTTTCTTTGACCATTCGATTGCTCGATCGACATAAGCAATATGGTCTGCTATCAATTCCGATCGCGCATTTTTGGACTGAAGAAACTCAGGCTCGATCGGGAGTCGAACATGAGTTAATCTCCAATCTGCGAATCGTTTAAAGTCTTTTTCCGTGACCCAACTATCCAGATGCTTTTTAGAAAAATCTCGATCGGGGGGCATCGATAACCAACAGGACAATCCAATTCCACGCGCCAAGGCTGGAATCGATCGCACCGCTGCATTTGCAGGATCGTTCAATCCAGATTGATAGAATCCCCAACCTAGCGAGATCACAAAAGCAAGAACAATCAGAATCCGGAATAGAACTCTTTTGCTAAAGTTCATCTTTAAACCCTAAGTCACTAAGCAATCTGCTTTTCATGGTGAGAGAGCGCAAACAGTTCTGCATAGTCTTGCAATGATTTCTCTAGCGAGTACTCTTTAGCACGTTGCTGTAATAGAGTTGAATCCGTGGGATGATCCAAAATTTCTACGATCGCTTTCGCCAATCCATCAGTCTCTCCAACCTGTGTCAGCTTCCCGTATTTTCCATTGTCCAAAATTTCCATTGGACCACTCTTACAATCTGTTGCGACAACTGAAGTTCCAACTGCCATCGCTTCGATCAACACGGTTGGTAAGCCTTCAAACAATGAAGACAACACAAACACGGCTGACTTGGATAGATAAGCAAATGGATTAGACACAAAGCCTGGAAGCGCGACAGAATCAGCAATGTCCAGTTTTTGAACTAAGGCTTCTAACACGGCTCGATCGTCTCCCTCACCTAAAATCATCAGTCTCGCTTCTCGTACCTTTCGGACTTGGGCGAATGCCTTTAGCAATGTTGGAAAGTCTTTCTGCTTCGTCAATCGTCCCACTGCAATGATGACTGGAGGTTCACCTTTAGCAAACCAAGGATGATCGACGGATTCTTGCGATCGCACAATCAATTCCGGAGTCACCACCGGATTATGAATCACTCGAATCTTCGACTCTGACAATCCAATCTGCCGCAAATCGTCAGCGACTCCTTTGGAAACAGTCACGATCGCATCTGCCCAAGGAAAAAACCACTGAATCAATCGCGGCATCAATCGCGCTGCTAATCCTGTTCCATTTTGCGTTTCCTGAGAAGTATTGTTCTGAACATTCACCACCACACGAGTGGGAACTCCAGAGAGCAATCTTGTCCAAACCGCTGCAATTCCAGGTTCAGGCAACGTTGAAAGCAAGACTTGAGGACGTTCACGCTGTAAGTACCGCGCTAAATCAAACAAGCTTGCTAACACTCGTTGATGATTCAAATTCACCACACGAACATTCGGCGGCACCTGACCGAGGTAAGCGCCTTCCGCCTTCACCAACACTAAATCCACTGACACGCCTTGTTCCGAGAAACCACGTGCCAAATTCACCATCGCCCGCTCCGCACCGCCACCATGCAGATTCGGTGCAAAAATCGCCAAAGTTGACATACTGTAAAACTCACGTCAGATCAAAGCAACAAACACACGACAAGACCGAATTCAACTATGCACGATCGCAAGAATACCTAATTACCTAACCGGATTCATTTTCTAAAGTCAAGTCAGCCCTTTTTCCAGTCTGGTTCAATTTTCAACAAATATTCCGGACTAAAAAGAAACATTTTGTATCTAGAATGCTACGCTTGGGAATTTACTAAGAATTACAATCTCGTTGTATTGGTATTACACATTTATCCAAGTATCAAAAAAACGAGAATTTCACTCTCAATTCTAAAATTCAGATTGATAGACAAGATTGCAGAGTATAGCTAGAATGCCTATTCTTGCCCACGATCGTCTTTCTGCTTAGGAGATTTCTACGAAAGAGCTTACCGCTTGAAAGACTGCCCTTCGGCTTCGCTCAGGGCGCGATCTCTAGCTGACTGAGCGAAGCCGAAGACAGCGGGTAATTTGTTTTCGATAAATCTCCTTAAAACTACATTTAGCGAAAAATGCTCAACTCAAAGAACAAATACGAGTATTTCAATGATACCTTTGCTCTCGTCCGTATATGACAATTCAAGTAACAGTCACTCCGTACAGAGAAAAGTAAATTTTGCATATTTACGGTTCATTTTCTGCTTTTCATTCATTAATTAAATTAATAGATTCGTCAAAACTAAGTCAAATTTTGTAACTTCGTAAAGACAAGAATCAAAGACTAAGAAAATGAAAAATATCAGCAATTTCGCGATTTGGCGTGGGCACTCTGAAGCAGGACTCGCCTGATTGCTTAGGTTACGGTTATGGCACTTTCTCCGATCGCTCAATACTGTATTCGCAAACTTCTGAAACAGAACTTTGAAAACCTTGATTCTCTTTTCTTAGCTGCCCCCAATCCATCAGGATTAAGTGATGACCAAATCGATCGCATCTTGCAGCAGTTCGCATTTACCAATCAAAGCTTTCAACTCCAAGAACTTGAACTCTTAACCAAGCTTTATCAGCAGCTAGAACCCAATCCTGCTAACTCAAGCGCGATCGCAGAAATCAAACGTCGGATTTTTCAAACTCTGGGCTTTCAACTCAACGCGATTCCATCCACTCAGCTACCGCAAGTTATTCAGGAATCTACGATCGAGGTTTTCCGCTTTTTTCACGATAACCAAATTCGCGAGGGTATTCGATTCGGTAATACCCTATATGCTGCGGTGTATCAGTTCGACATTCACTATCGACTTCAGGCATATCAGATGGCTTGGGCGCTCTCAGAAGCCAAAGTTCCACTCGTGGTTAGCCTCTCACCCGCTCGATTCGTAATTTGGGTGAACTTACAATCTCCCAGTTATCCAGTTCTGCTTTGTCAAGATTCTCGACTATTAAGAACGCTTCTAACGCTCAATCTTGCTTTACGGAAAGCCAAAGTGACCGGAAAACGAGCGACAAAACATCTACATCCGGACTTTTTCGGTAAAAAAGTTGTCACAGTCTTTCCTAAAATCACGAATTCCAGAGATCATTAGAAGAACTCTGTCTGTGATGATCACGATGCTGAAATTGCGTCTGCCTCTATTCAAATTGGCATTTGGTTGCGTGGTAGGTGTTGCACTCTTGAGCAGTGGATGTAGTCGATCGCCAAAATCGATCACGCTCTCTAGTGGAACACCACAAGGATATTACAGTCGCTTAGCAGGGCAGATCAGTTCGACTGCCTCTCGCACAGGCAATTTAACTGTCGAAAATCGCGCCTCTCAAGGTTCGATCGAGAACTTAAAACGATTGCTCGATCGTCAAGTGGATTTCGCACTGGTGCAACTGGATGTCGTCAATGATGCTATGCGAGAAGGGAAAGTGCAAGCAGTGGCAATTCTCGCAAACGAACCGATTCACATCATTGCAACCAGAGAAGCAAAAGTTCGATCGCTCTCGGATCTCAACCGCAAACGAGTTGGAGTTGGTGCGCCTGGGAGCGGCATTCGGTTCACCTCGGAATATCTCAGCAAAGCGTTTGATCTCAAATTCCAAGAAGATAGTTCCACTTTTCAAGAAACGTTCCGCAGATTGAGTACTCGTCAACTTGATGCCACAATTTATGTCGGAACTACGGGCGCGAGTGAACTGCTCCGGCAGCAACTCATCGCCAATCCCTCTCTACAATTTGTGCCGATCGAGCCTGAGTTGATCAACTATCTGATCAATCGTGATCCAGGCGCATATCAATCGGTAACCATTCCGCAGGGTATCTACAATCCGCGTCCGACGATTCCCGATCGAGATATTTCTACATTGGCAACTGCAACGGTTCTCGTCACTCGTCCGGATGTGAATGATGAAACGGTCGGTTTAGTAACTTGGTCAATTTTGTACAATTCTCGGCAGTTTTCGCTCTTTTATCCCGAACTACAAACCGGAGAAGCGAGATCGCTTTTACAAAAAAACTTGCTCTACATTCATCCTGGTGCTCAGGATGTTTACGCTCAAAATGCTGATCCGCGTAATGCTTGGTTACGTTACATCGAATCGAACAATGATTTGCAAGCCGGGATCGTAATTTTATTGGGCACAAGTACGATCGGTTTAGTGATTCAGCGCTGGAAACGCGATCGTTGTAAAAAACTTTTAGCAGCAACCGTGACCCGCATTAATGAACTCAGGCAACTTCTTCCACACAACGCCCAACAAGCGCTACTCGGTATTGAAGATCTCAGCCAAGAACATCGCCTTATGTTCATCGAAGGTTCGATTACGTCTGATGTGTATGAGCAAGTCCAGCACAAAACCCAAACTTTTGCAGAACAATGCCGTAATATTTTGGAGCAACAGCGTAAACAGTTTGTTCTAGATACGCTTCTAGTTTTGGATGATTGGCAAGCCTCGCTTCAGACTGATCCACAAGCTGCACTAGAAAAATTGACTTATCTAAAGCAGCAATATCGCGAAATGCTAATTGCCGATCAAGTTGAAATTCAGGCATACATCGAATTGATGGAGTTAACGCTCCTTTCGGTGATGACCTTAGCGGGAACGGCTCCGAAATCGCGATCGACTGAGTCGGAACAATCCTCGATCGCTTCTTAGATATTGATTGTATGTCAGAACATTTCTGTGGAATTTACGGTTTGAAATTCAGGATTCTTACCCCTTAGAGCGCGTCTTAAGTTACGAATATCACCAACTGTTTGCAATTTAACTAATACTGTCCGTGAAAACTATGAACATAAAACTCACTAAATTGTGTGATAGCCATTTTTAGAAAAATCTGTTTCAATATAAAAAGACTTGCTTCGGAGCGTTTTCGGCAGCCTTGAAAATAGGCTGTTTTTTTTATGCCTTATCTGGATACAGTGCACAGTTAACACATTCTTCAAACAGTTTAGATCCAAAATAAAAGCGCCCAGTTTGGACGCTCATTAGAATTCAAAAGAATTCAAATTGAATCTCTTAGGTTTCAGAAGTAGACGATCGCGCAAACGACGGAACTAAGAACGCAGCTAAAGCCCCGATCGCAAATCCCGCCACATTCCGAAACAGCGGCAACCATTCAGAAGTGCGTGTCACCACCGGACCAATTCCAAACGCCAAAAACAAAATCCCCCACAGCGGCGAGAAAATCAACGCCCACTGCCAAGCAAAGATTTGTCCTTCTTTCCGAGGTTGCGCCGCAAATCCAAACACCAGTCCGCCAACCGTCGAAGTAATCAGCGTTAGTAACCACTGCTCACGCGGCAATCCAGGAACCACACTACATCCGCCTCGCCGCAAACAGCCTTTCACCGATTCCAACGCTTGAATAATGGCTTGATCTCCGCCGTTTTCTCTCACAAAAAACTGATTTCCAAATCGAGTTTGAAGTTCGATCCAGAATGTCCGAGACAGCAACGGATAAAATTGATCTCCCACACTGAAATTCAGCAGATTTCCACCACGGGGATCAGCCACCAGCAGAACGCTCTTATCATCCAATCCCCAAAACCCTTTTACCGCTGTTCCAGGAGTGCGATCGTTCTGAGTCAGCACCCGCAATTTCCAACCTGTTTCTTCCTCAAACTTCCCTAAGTCCTCTGAAAGTTTATCTTCCTGAATGGTCGTTAACTCGTTGGCAAGATCAATCACGTTCGTGGGGTGATCAGGCAAGAGATCAGGATTGTTATAAGCCTGAGCCGCAGGCGCGATCGTCCAAACCGAAACGACAACAATCAGAGCCATCAACCCTCTCAGTAGACGGCGTACTCGAAGAGTCTGCATGGGTGGTTTCCTAAAGAACATAAAAGCGATCGTAGATGAAACGCTAAATGATTAACGTTCATTTTTGTTTACATTTGTTTAACTAATTCTAATATAGTTCGGAGATCCGCGCTGCTATTCTTGGTCGCTCCGGACACTTTGACGCGGCGATTCAGGCGGTTTCACGATCCGTTCGTCAATCACTTCCCGCTCATAATGCACTTCTAAAATAGATTCAGTCTCATCATGATGATCACCGTTGCGATCGACAGCATACACATCATCACGAAAAAAGGTTTGTTTCTCAGGATTTGAAGCAAGGCGCGTCGATCGACGCGATCGATTCGGCTGTGAAAAGGTTCTCCATGCGGCTTTCATTCCCGCAAACACGCTTTTACTCGTCGTTTGAGCCTTCTGAACTTGTTGTTTCACGCCTGTAATACTTTGATCCACCTGCTTCACGACCTGCGTTGCGCTCTGAACGCCCTGAGTCATGTCATCGGTCAGATCCGTAACTTCCAATCCAGTTAACCGCAAGGCTTCTAAAGTCGGTGGCAACTCGCGATTGAGCGTATCAAACAATTTTTCCGCACTGCGAGCCGCTCGCCCCATCTCATTAAACGCCGGGATCGCCACAGTCAACAGCGCGGTCAAACTGATCGCCACTAATAGAATCGATAACCCTAGCCAGAAAATTGGATCAGCCACACTTCACCTATCGCAAACGATCGCGGACGGGAGATTTTGGATCAGCCCCAGATTCGGAGTCTCGGCTCAAAAGTTGATGTTCGCGTTGAGTTGCTTCAAGCCCAGCGGAAATTGCTTCTTTGAGTCGTCCGAGTGTTCCTTCCCAGTTTCGCAGAGCCGACTCGGAGAAGCGATCTGCCTGAAGTTGGACACTGGTGGATAAATCTTCCGCAAGTTCAGGTAGGGCATCCGCCGATTTTTTGATTAACTGTCGCGTTTCCTTGCCTGCTCGTGGTGCAATCAGCAATCCCGCGATCGTGCCCATCGCCGCTCCGACAATCATGCCGCCTAAAAATGATCCGGATCGATTAGACATAATGTTCGGTATTTTCTCAACAATAGTAGCTCGACTGTGCGAACCGTATCCCCATTCTGCCAGACGAAAGACTCATCTAGCGGTTCATTCGTTTTGTAGCAGATTTTCTTAAGCCTTGGCTCAATCGAGGGTTCAACATGAGCGATCGTCCCATTCCAATCAGGGCGAGTGCTTTCTGAGCTTGCTGCAATTTCGGCTCTAGGGCGCGATAGTTTCGATGAAATTGCCGAATTCCAGTTCCTCTACGATCGATTTCTTCGGGTGCGCCATTCAACACGTTGTGAGTATTTTGTTCAGCCAAAATCAAAGCATCTGCGGCTTGAGAAAACGTCCGTCTCAGGTTCCACATTTGCCAGGTGAGGTAGAACACATAAGAAGCAATAGCAAGATTAAGAACGATGACGGCGATTAACATAAGGAGCGATCGAGAATTTTCCTAATCATAGCGACCTAACTACAAAATTCCGCGTTTTCCGTTCGGTTTCACCGTTAACCAATTTGTTTTTGCGGTCGATAATTGCTCTTCAGTCAGTTTTGCCCCAGTCAGATTTGCCCCACAAAGATTCGCTCCGCGCAAGTTTGCATTTAATAGATAAGCCTGTGTTAGATCTGCTCCGCGTAAATCTGCCCCTTCTAAGTCCGCGTTACTTAGATACGCCTGAGCCAAATTCGTATCGCGTAAATTTGCTCGATTCAAACTCGCCCGTCCGAAATCTGCATTAAATAAATTGGCTCCTTGTAGATTAATCTGCTTCAGATTCGATTGATGAAACACTGCACCCGACAGATTAATTTTTGGAGCGACTAAGGCGGAGAGATCGTGAGACGCAAAATCACGTTTTCCCTTGGTATAAAGATTCACCAACGTAACCGCATCTAATTTTGGCTCATTCTGAGATTTGCTCCCGGTTGTCTCGCTCGTCCGTCCTCCAGAATCACGCGGTTTCGCTGCCATGACTCGACTCCGAGCCACTCCAGTTTGTAAATTGGTCGATTCCGATCGCGTATTTCTTGCCCGAATTGCCATTGCTGCACGAGCGGCAGGAGAACTCGGCTGAGAATCCGGTTCACGTTTTGCGGGAGTCGATCGTGAATTCACACTATTCATGCTGTTCGCCAAACTATCGAGATACGGCTCTAAATCAAGCGCCCGTAAAATTTCATTCGCAGACTGAAAGCGATGTCTAACTGAGACCTCCAGCATTTTCTTCAGCACACCTGCAAAATGGTCACTGATATGAACCTGTTTTTGCCAAAGGAGTTCACCCGTTGCGGGATCATAATCGAGGTCTTTCGGAGACTTCCCAGTTAAAAGATAAATACAAGTGACACCCAGGGCATATAAATCACTGGCATAGACGGGACGCATCGCCATTTGTTCAGGCGGTGCAAATCCTGGAGTCCCGATCGCGTAAGCCGTCAAAGCAGTCTGATCAGATAAACTTGCCGCACTCGCATTCACCTGATTTTTCACCGCTCCAAAATCGATCAGGACTAACTTACAATCTTGCGATCGACGAATCAAATTCGCAGGCTTAAGATCCCGGTGAATCACCTGATGACTATGAACGTACTGCATGATTGGCAGGATCTCGCTGAGAAACTGTTTCACCCCTGCCTCACTAAATGCGCCCGATCGTTTCACTTCCTGTTGCAGGGTCGAACCGCTGACATATTCCTGAACAAGATAAAACTCTTGATTTGCCTCAAAATAATCGAGTAATCGTGGGATTTGCGGATGATTGCCAATTCTGCCCAGCGTTTGTGCCTCTCGTTCAAACAAATCCCGCGCCATTTGCATCACATGAGGAGCCGTTGCTGTCGGACGCAATTGCTTAATCACACAATAAGGCTGTCCCGGTAGCGATTCATCTTTCGATAAAAATGTGGCTCCGAATCCTCCCTGTCCCAGTGCATGAAGCACTCGATAGCGATCGCGCAACAGAAGGGAAGCACCACAAGCCTGACAGCGCTCCGTATTTGCGAGATTTTCGGGGTTCGGGCAAACGGGATTAAGGCAATAGCTCATGAGGGCATCGACGCAATACAGAACAGTTGATCCTGATTTGCCTCAAAATAGACATTCAAGGCAATTGACCTCAGTATTCCCTTAAAGCTGCGATGAAGTTCACAGCGTTTTCAATGAATCACTCGGACTATCTCAAACACTGCGATCGCATGCGTCGATCGATGGAACTGGCTCAACAAGCGGGTGATGCGGGAGAAGTTCCAGTCGGTGCGATCGTGGTGCGAGATGAAGAAATTATTGCGGAAGCGGAAAATCGAAGAGAACGCGATCGTGATCCAACGGCTCATGCGGAAGTTCTCGCACTTCGGCAAGCGGGACAAGTGTTACAAAGCTGGCATTTGAATGATTGTATTTTGTATGTGACGCTTGAACCTTGTCCGATGTGTGCGGGTGCGATCGTGTTAGCACGACTCGGAATGCTGATTTATGGAGCCGATGATCCGAAAGCGGGAGCGGTTCGGACTGTGTTGAATCTTCCAGATAGTCCCGCCTCGAATCATCGCTTGACTGTGTTTGGTGGAATTTTGGAAGCGCCTTGCCGAGAACAATTACAGGAGTGGTTTCGACAACGGCGCGATCGTTGATTCATTCTTGGTAGCCTTTGGTAGATTTGCGATTAACGTGCCTTTTTACTATTGGCTTTAGAGGGTGTTTGAGAAGTAATCGGTTGTCACATTCGCCCGCCCGGAAATGAATCTCCGGGCTGATCGGAGTTCTTAGCCCAGTTTAGTGGGCTAAGAACTCCGAATTGCCCTCCCAGTCCGCTTCAGCGGGGTTTTCTCCATTAGCCCGGAGATTCATTTCCGGGCGGACTCGCAACGCAGCAAAGCCGCTTTTTATCCTTCTCAAACACCCTCTTAGACTGGGTTCAGGAGAGTCTATCGATCCGCGATCGAGGATTGTTCGTCATCCATGTTACTAAGCGAGGCATAAGCTTCATAGCAAAGTTGCATTAATTGTTGAGGATGCCCAGCACTGGTTTTAACTAGGTGGAGCACCTCTTCCTCTGAAAAGGGTTCTAAGCTGTGTTTTAGACGATCGTACACAAATGCTCGTGCGATCGCTGGAGTCCAAGGCAAAACAATCTCAGATTGACACACACCTGCCAAGGGCGAAGTTTTTCCATCCATTTGACTATCTTGAAACAAGCTATCTAAAGGTTCACTCGCTGCTAGAACTAGACGCAATGGGGCATCGCTTCCTTCTGCTAATCCGCGTAGTTGATCTCGCACTTGGCGGGTGAATTCGTCGTGCATGATCTTGCCTACGTTGTCGATCGCGAGCAGAATCCGATGATTTCTCAGGTATCGAGTTAGCGAGTAACCTTTACTTTCAGGGATTCCAATCTCGTGGCACAAGGCACTATAAAACTCATCTTCATTTTGCACCCAGTTTAAGTCGAGATAGACCGATCGGCGCGGGATGTGCAGAAATTGGTGTGATTGTTGTCAGACTGCCCAAAGCAGAGAAGATTTACCAATCCCTTCTTCGCCGATCAATGCAATGCAATGCTACTGCCACTATTCAATATTTCAAAAATTCGTTTAATTTCTGCTTCTCGCCCAAAAAACAATCGCGCATCGTCAACTCGTCCAGTTAGAGGTACGAACGGATTGTTCGTGGTACTGAATTGATTAGATACAGTACTGTTTGGTAAAGCTTCACGAGTATTCGCTTGCCAACTGCTGTACCTTTGCTTCAACCACGTTTGGAACTGGAGGTCTTTTGCTCGTCTGCCTTTCTGGTCATAGTCGGGAAAGTAATCATCATTAGCTTTCGGGGAAAAGCGATCGTGGTAGATCGTCCAGAGTTGCCGACGCACTGTTTCTGCATCAATGGGAAGTTGATCATCATCAATCGCCTGTTGAGCGATTTGCTGATCCGATCGTACCGTTTCCTCATTTGGAAATTTTGCCAGCAGAATTGCTTGCTCTTTTTTACTAAGGTTGTATTTGCGACAGACCTCTGAGAATAAAAAAAGCTGCCAGCTTTGCACAGTGTACCTACGCTTTACTTCCTGCACTACTGTACCGCAAGCTGAACCCGAACTGCGAATCGGTGAGTGCCGATCCGGAAAAACTTTTCCGGTGTTTTTTCCGCCATTCGGAAAGCTCTTTCTGGGTTTCGCTCAAACATTGTTCGTAAGATATGAGCAGAAAGTTAATTCATGTACACCTTCGGATTAGCGAACCTACTGCTCTACAAATAGAGCTTCTGATGTTCTTAATTGAGGAAGTTAGTATGAACTTCAATCTTTTTTCATCTCCCTTGTTCAGCAGTTCAGCTACGCCGTTAACTACTCAACCGACAAGCGCTTTTAGTCCAGCACTCGATCTTTCAAGTCTGAGCAATTTCCCCTGGTTGACTGACAAAACTACAAAAACCTTTAACCTAAGCAGCTTTCGGAGATTTGGCACGACTCATTAAAGGAACAGTCGTACCTGGAGCATAAAATTGGAAAGTTGGAGCAGAGTGGGATCGAGA
>NZ_JBNXVP010000099.1:0-1520 GCF_050565645.1 Leptolyngbya sp. AN10 | reverse complement strand
GATGCCTGTCTAGGTGTTAAATCCAGTTCATAGGAAATATCTTGTTCCCTCGATTGCTTGAACGATACAGCAGATGCGATCTCATTTCTGAGCCGCCATTAAAGTGGAGAGATGACCAGTCTCAGCGGGCAGGGAGAAAACAGATGTTAGCACCAATCTTTGATGCGTTTATCCAGGAAAGTGCCATCAGCGTGATGATGCGAGGGATGATGGAACGCATTTTCCGTCCCGAACGGATGGATGAATTGTTTGAGCGACATGCCCAGGTGCAATATACGCGAGAGTTATTGTTTTCCAGCGTGGTGAATCTATTGAGTTTGGTGGTGTGTGGGATACATCCGTCGGTGAATGCGGCATACAAAGCCAAAGCCCAAACGTTGAATGTGCAGCGAGCAGCGGTCTATCAGAAACTGAATGGGGTGGAACTCGAAGTCAGTGCAGCAGTATTGCGAGAAACGGCAAAAGAACTGAGCAGCTTGATTGAACAGATGGGTGGACAAGCTGCGCCATTGCTCGCAGGCTACTCAGTGCGAATCCTGGATGGCAATGCTTTAGCAGCAACTGAACATCGCTTAGAGGTGCTACGTTCGGTTGCGGCAGCTCCGTTACCCGGAAAATCACTGGTTGTACTCGACCCAGAGTTGCGACTAGCCGTGGATCTGTTTCCCTGTGAGGATGGACATGCTCAAGAACGGCGGTTATTTAAGTCGGTGTTAGCGACGGTTGAGTCACAACAACTGTGGATTGCAGACCGCAATATGTGTACGCTGGAATTTCTGTGCGGGATTGAGCAACGCCAAGCTGCCTTTGTGATTCGAGAACATCAAATGCTGCCTTGGAGCGCTCTAGATGAATTGCAGTTTGTGGCAAAAGTAGAAGCAGGAGAGCTTTGGCAACAGAACATTGAACTCCAGTATGCAGGACACAACGTGCAACTGCGCCGCATTGTGCTGCGATTAAAGGCTCCAACCCGGCACGGAGATCGCGAAATTGTCGTGGTAACCAATTTACCCAAGCCAGTGGCAGATGCCATTGTCATCAGTCAACTGTATCGTGAGCGCTGGCAAGTTGAAGGATTATTCCTCACCGTGACAACGAATTTTGAAGCTGAAATTGAAACGTTAGCTTATCCCAGAGCCGCGCTGTTTAGCTTTGCTCTAGCATTAGTGACTTACAACATTCTAGCAACACTCAAAGCGGCTTTAGCCAGTGTTCATGGGGTGGAAAAAGTAGAAGCTGCTTTATCTGATTTCTATGTTGTTGATGAAGTTCAAAGTGTTTATCGCGGCATGATGATTGCGGTTCCACTTGAACATTGGCGATGCTTTCACGCGATGCCACTCTCTGAGCTAGCAGTGCTGCTTAAACAGTTAGCGGCACAAGTCAATTTGAAGCGGTTTCTCAAGCAACCCAGAAAAAGTAAATCGAAGACCCCACCGAGAGTAAGAGACCCAAAACACCCACATGTTTCAACGGCAAAACTTTTATCCAACGACTAATTAACACCTAGACAGGCATCG
>NZ_JBNXVP010000098.1:0-1576 GCF_050565645.1 Leptolyngbya sp. AN10 | reverse complement strand
GTAACTACTCAGGTTAAAAGATCGTAAGGAATTGTAGGCAAGTACGCAAATAACAGTAAGGTTCAAACTATTCAAAGTTGTCGTGAGGGCATCCTCTTGAGCGACCCTACTCCTAAAAATCTGGCAATGAGTCGCGACGAAATCCGAGCGATCTATGCCCAAGGCGAAGATGCAGTCATTGCTCTGGTTGAGGGGTTATTGCAACGGATTGCTGGACTAGAAGAACGGATAGAAGCTTTGGAGAATCAACATGCGAAAAATAGCCGCAATAGTAGTAAACCACCATCGGGAGATGGGTTTGCGCCGAAACCGAGAAGCCAACGGCGCAAAAGTGAGCGCTCCAGTGGGGGGCAAAGCGGGCATCCAGGAGCGACCTTAGAGTGGTCAGAAGAGGTAGATGCTGTGATGGTTCACCCGGTTGAGACTTGTGAAGTTTGTGGCATCTCGTTGAGAGCAGTCGAAGTGGAATCGTGGGAGAGTCGCCAAGTGCAAGACCTAGCCCCGATTCAACTCAGCGTTACTGAGCATCGAGCCGAAGTCAAGTGCTGTCCAGGATGTCAAACCCTGAATCGAGGAGCGTTTCCGGTCGGGGTGAATAGCGTGGTGCAGTATGGCGCCAGCTTAAAAAGCCTGATGGTGTATTTTCTGGACTATCAGTTGTTGGCATCTGCACGGGTGGCAGAACTGTTTGCGGATATCTTCGGCTGTTTGCTGTCCGAAGCGACGCTGTATACCAGTCGAGAACGATGTTTTGAGACATTAGAGCCGATTGAGGATTGGATTTTCGAGCAAGTAGCGCTTGCGGAGGTGATCCATTGTGACGAAACTGGAATGCGAGTCAAGGGTGGATTGTGGTGGCTGCATGTTGCCAGTACCGATGGCTTTACCTTCTACTTTGTTCATACCAAGCGGGGTAGAGCAGCCCTTGAGGCGATGGCACTGCTGCCTAACTTTGAGGGCGTGAGTGTGCATGATGGCTGGAAAAGCTATGCCCAGTATGAGTGTGACCATGCCTTATGCAATGCCCATCATTTGCGAGAACTCGAATTTATCCGAGAACGCTATGCTCAGACTTGGGCAGAAGAGATGAGCATTTTGCTGTGCGATCTCAAACAGCAAGTCGATGACGCAAAAATGCAGGGACACTCCACGCTCAGTCGCGACCTCGTGCAGTGGTTTGAAGAACGCTATGTGCTGCTGATTGAGGCGGGATTGTCTCTCAATCGCATCAATGACCCGCCGCTTGATGACGCAAAATCGCGAGGACGACCCAAAAATCGCCCGCAAAGAACTTACTCGACCGCTTACAGCAGCACCAAGCGCAGGTGTTAGCATTTATGCTGGACTTCCGCGTTCCCTTTGATAACAATCAAGCCGAGCGCGACCTTCGCATGATGAAATTGAAGCAAAAGATATCGGGTGGATTTCGCTCCGTTGAGGGCGCACAGATGTTTGGGCGGATTCGCGGCTATATCTCCACGCTCAAAAAGCAAGGGTTGAATGTCCTCGAAGCACTCAAGCAAGTTTTCTTGGGCAACCCGACAATGCCAACGGTGCTTCAGCCTGAGTAGTTACA
>NZ_JBNXVP010000097.1:0-2259 GCF_050565645.1 Leptolyngbya sp. AN10 | reverse complement strand
TGGTAAGCCGAAAGAAGTGATGTTCAAGATCAAGCATGAACCGGGTGTGATGGGACTATCTGACTTCACCCACCTCAAAGGCATAACCATTACTATCGGTGGGCAACCGTTACAGCACATTTTGTATCATTATCGCCTTGCCTATAGTGGCTGGCAGTATGTGCAAGTCATCTTAGGGGGCGAAAGCTTTATTGGCTTATCCCAAGGCTTACAGAACGCGCTGTTTGCCTGTGGTGGTGTGCCTCAGACTCATCGCACCGATAGCTTAAGTGCAGCATATCGCAACACTGGCGGACGCAATCCTCAATTGACGCAAATGTATGCCGCGATCTGTGATCACTATCGGATACAAGCGACCCGCAACACTCCAGGAGTCGCCCACCAAAATGGAGCCATCGAATTTTCACACGGCTATTTCAAACGTCGTCTGTGTCAAGCACTGTATCGACGAGGCAGCTTTGAGTTTGAGTCTGTGGCACAATACCAAACCTTTATCGAGAGTGTGATCACAAAGCTCAATGCCAAGTGCGCTCAGAAGTTTCAGGTCGAGCAAAGCTTCCTGCAAGCTTTGCCTCGCTACCGTACGGCTGATTATGAAGTGCTGAGTGCACGGGTTAGCTCTCATAGCACGATGACCATCCGATGTATTCTTTACAGCGTGCCTTCGCGGCTAATTGGGCATCGATTGACCATTCATCTTTACCATGACCGCTTAGTGGGTTTTGTCGGTACGACTCAAGTGCTGGAACTGCCTCGCTTGCATGTTCCTGGCAGTGCTGCCATTCGGCGTAAACGTAGCATTAACTATCGCCATGTCGTGGAAAGTTTACGACGTAAACCCAGAGCTTTCTTGTATTGTGACTGGCAGAGTGAGTTACTGCCCGATGACGATTGGCGCGATCTATGGCAACAATTAAATCAAGGGAGTGATCCCGACACCGCAGCACGGCTGATAGTGGAAGCCCTCTACATCGCTGCCACCCAAGATCAGGAAGCGGCAGTGGTTGCCTACCTGAATCAGGAGTTGGAAACGAGGACACTCAGCTTGAGTCGTCTCCAACAGCACTTTCAGTCTCGCCCTGAGTCCCCCGTCCCTGACATTGCAACCGAGCAACATACTTTAGCAAGCTATGACCAATTCCTCAGTCCTGTCTCAATCCCCGACCCCAACTCCTTACGAGAGTCTGACCACCTTGCTCAAACGCCTCAAGTTGGGGCACTTCCTGTCCGACTGGCAGACGATAGAACATCGAGCTACACAAGAGAATTGGAGCTATGCACAATTCCTGCTGGCACTGGCGGAGGGCGAAGCCAGTCGCCGCGACCAAGCCCGGATTGCCCGCGCGCTGAGCGAAGCGCAATTGCCCTGCGGAAAATCTTGGTCTAATTTTGAATTTAGCCATGTGCCCAGCTTAAATCCAGCCGCAATCATGCAGTTTGCACAAACAACGGACTGGCTGAACACCGCGAGCAATATCCTATTCTTCGGAGCGAGCGGAACTGGAAAGACGCATTGTGCGAGCGCATTGGCATATTCCATCATCGAACTCGGTAAGCGAGTCAAATTCTTGCCTGCAACAACATTGGTGCAGCAATTGCAGCAAGCAAAACTACAATTGCAACTCCCAGCTTTCTTGGTCAAACTCGACAAGTATGATCTGCTCATCTTAGATGACTTGGGCTATGTCAAAAAGTCAGAAGCGGAAACCTCGGTGCTGTTTGAACTCATTGCTCACCGATATGAGCGCAGAAGTCTCTTGATTACGGCAAATCAGCCCTTTAGCCAGTGGGAGAGTATCTTCACCGATTCGATGATGACGGTCGCGGCGATTGACCGATTGATCCATCACGCCACGATCTTTGAGATGAAGGCGGAGAGTTTTCGCAAACAAGAAGCGCTCGCGCGATCTCATCCTGCTTGAAAATCAAGTTGCGATCTGATTCTGTTGGCGATGGAAAACTGCTTTTTACAGCAGAAGTCCATCCAAACTTCCGCATGTTCAGTTTTGCTCATGCACACAACTACTGCATTCTGACTCACTGTACTCCTCTCGGTTTAGTCCTGTTTTAGTCCAGTCCAGTAGTACACCTTCGCTCAATTTGTAATTGACGCTCTAGAATGACAACGTTTTTCAGCTTTGCTGCTTGCTGTTCTCGTCATCTCTGTCTCATTTTGATCTCATTTCTGCAATCTCATTTCTGCAAATCTAGCTTCTAGTTTCGATGAAAAAATCTGTCCTATGTAATTGACATTTCACA
>NZ_JBNXVP010000096.1:0-2410 GCF_050565645.1 Leptolyngbya sp. AN10 | reverse complement strand
TTCGAGCACCAGTTTGGCTTTGAATTGGGGGGTGTATTTTTTCGCTGAATTTGACATGCACTTGATCCTACTCCTATTTGGACTCGTTGTCGCTCTCGGAGTGGTCTAATTTTTAGGGGGCATTTCAGCCTTTGTCAGCAAAGACTTTGCCAAACAACTGCTGTAATAACTGGGGGACTGGGTGTACGGTCGTCAGTATTACCGGGAGTCAGGATGATGTTAAGCAGTTCGCCTCGGTCATTGACCACCAGATGCAGTTTGAAGCCGAAGAACCAATCGACCGAAGTTTTGCCACGAGCCGCTAAGTTTTCAAACACTTTGTGTTGTTTGATGCGGCGATTATGACAGACTTTGATGCAAGTGGAGTCGATAAAACTGATGCCGCTGCACTTGCCAAAACATGAGCGCAAATAGGCGCACATCGGCACAAGCGTTCCGGGAACCCATTCGATGATGCGCGTAGCTGACAACTCCCGGAAACGCATTCGCCCACTCGCATTGCACCTTCTCTTGATAGTAGGTTTTGAAATTGCGGTAACACGATTGATGGAATGCAATCAGAATCGTCATAATTTCACTCAAGCTCATGCTGCGCGCTCGATTACGCAGTTTAAGTCCACTGCCTAAAAGTTGTTGCTTCCATTGCGGTTCAAAGGTTTTGCAGAAATCATCGACGGAGCAAAGGAGTTCTTCTAGACTAAGCATGAGGGCAGACTGGGCAAGATTTTAGCATTTTCAGCCTATCGGGTTTGCCCCTTTCTTGTCCTTACAGGTGTAGGTTTGTGTTGAATCTGTGAGCAAGGACTATTTCAGTTCGATAATTTAGAGACAAGAGAATCTGGAGGGGTCGCCATGCTGCGAAACTCTTCGCTTAAACAATGGAATCGGGTTGTCAGTGCCCAATTTCCGCATCTGAGTCTCTCGCAAGTCACAGGGTTGAGCTTGTGGAGCTTTGGGATCGCCTTGACGCAATCGAGCAGCCTGAGTCGGGTGTCGCAAAGCATTGCCCGCTTGAACGCAGAACGACCGAATACCGTGCGACAACGATTAAAAGAATGGTACGAGGAAGCCAGCTATGGCGCGACAATAGTATTGGCTCAACCGACAATTACGTTGCCCACCTCAAACTTTCTAAATTAGAGATCAACTTCTCATTTAGAAACCGGATCAGATTGCAGGGTTCATTTCACATCGCCGCCCCAGTTGACATCGACTCCTCGCCCCAGCACGCTGACCGAGTCAGTGCATGATGACCAGAGATTGGAGATTCTAGTGATGCCACTATACGCGATTCTTCACACTGATATTGAAGGGCTACATGACCACAGCTGCACGTTAGTCACCGCCGCTTCTCGCATTGAGATTGTCCAACAGATGATTGCCAACCCCCATCGCTGGCATCCCTTCCTAGCACAGCTATACCCGGATGACGGTGATCCGCGCAGCGTCTGGTGTCGGGTGCAAAGTGAAACCCTATTGCCGGAAACCGTATTGACATGGATTGACCAGAGCTACTGCACCGATAACGCGGAAATGCTGCGAATTCAAGCGGTTGAGCCGCAATCGCTGGCACACCTCCGGGTACAAACGCGATGGATCAGTGCTCAAGCTCCAGAGAGTTTCCTCGATGCCTCTGGCACACGGGTATGTGCTCGCAATTCTGAACCAACGAACCCTTCGGCAATTCACGCTCACGTTCCAGAAACAATCAAGTCGTTAATGGCTGCTTATATTCAGCTGAGACAGCAAAAAGGGAGCATAATCGCGGCTCAACTCGTTCAACTCAAGCAGCAGGTGCTGATTGAACTGCAATCAGTTCAACAACAGGAAATCGACTTTACCGCACAGCAAACTCAGCTACTCGAACACCTCTGTCCCCACTTGGCGATCGATGCCAGAACACTCTCAACGACCTCTGAGTTTCAGCAATTTGTGCGCTCGATGTTTGCTCCCCCGAAAGTCGGTGTCATCACACGTCCCCTACAAGTGCTGCAAAATCCAATCGATTGGGCACTCAACACTCTACCTCACCCGCTACAACTGCATCCGATCGAAACGCTCCAACACTCTAAAAATCCTGAATCGCTCGCGTCTGTTGTCCAGATGCAAGTGAATCTGGGCGATTGGTCGCAGACGATCGCAGTTCCCATCGACGCACTGCAAGACGGTCTGCTTCCCCGCTATCAAGCGGCTTACACCACCGGGCAGTGGCTCGAAGTCGCTGTCCAACTTGAACCGCACTTGACTCGACTCCCGATCGCCTCGTACCGCCAGGTAGGGTTGGCTCAAGAGCTAGTGTGTCTGCTCGCCTACATCGGTGAGTTGTTCAATACGACGGGAATGGTCGATCGCTTGAATCAACTGCCAGTCTGAACCCAAAAAATTTAGGTCACGCTCATGTTCAATCCTC
>NZ_JBNXVP010000095.1:0-2987 GCF_050565645.1 Leptolyngbya sp. AN10 | reverse complement strand
GTCGTAGTCCGCCTGCCGCTTGTGCCTCCGAAAGTAAACGTGTTCGTTTAGAGCGGCGCATTCAGTTCTCTAAAATCACTACATTCTCATCTTGAGACTGCAAAAAGTTTTCTACATCACTAAGGAAAGATCACATTACTATCTCAGGATTAGTTCAATCAATTCAATTTGCGATCGAGCGTTTTAATGCTTCATAGCGGTTGATTAAAAGTCAGGGCTATGCTCATGATCCCAGCAAGTTTCATCTTTCCAAGTCCTGCCTGTTTTGCGACACGCTTCTTCGCTCTGCAACCAGGGAATTGCAGTCGGATGAATTTCATCTTGAGAGCTTTGCTGCTCTGCTGGTTCAGGATGCTGTATATAGTACAGAAGCGAGGTAGCTAATACCGCTCCCAACACAGCGATTTCAAGAATAAGAGCAAGATTAAAATTAGGAGTTTTTGGATGATTCGCATGATTTGAGTGTAGAGACAAGCGATTACGATCTCCACTGTTTCGGCTGCTGAAGCTATTTCTGAAGAAGTTCATAGTAGGCAAAATTTAGAAGACTAGAAGGCTAATTTTGATGCGCTTTCAAACTCATTGCCTCTTACAGTTCTTATTGTCCTGTTCTAACACATGGCTCTCCATCAGCAAATTTCACAAACTTAGTAGCTAAATTTCTCAGTAATGTTACAGATTAAAATGTAATTTACTTTCAGTAAGAATGCAGGAGTTTCTGAAGAAGAGCGTCTCAGAGCCAGGTTTCAAACACAGTACGATTAATATCACGGCTGGTAGCAAAGATAGTGATTATCTCACTTTTAGGCACACCGCGATCAAAAGCAGTGTTACCGCGAGAGCAAAGCAGCCTGCTTTTTCGTACAAATCTTGATTGTATACTTTCGGTATAGAAGAACTTAACAACCCAACACGCCTAGAGCGCCTAAAGACTTTCTTTTGCCATCGCTATTCTAGTGACGACTGCTATATCCGCTTGTCCTTTTACTTGGGTAGCTTCTGAGTGTTAGAATTCTTAGCAAAGTCCGTAAATGCCTCAACACAAGACCAGGAATATCACCTCAATTACCCTAACGTTCTTATTGTTAGGGATTTTATTTGTAGTAGGTGGCACAATCTGGTGTTTGCTGGTGGCTGGATTTGCTGCAATGGCAACACAAACTCTTAGAGGAAACGATAAAGTTTCGAGTTAGTTCGAGCGAGTGACTGGATGTGTGTACATTGTGCTAGGTTTCAATCTGCTAAACAGTAAATCTCAACCTACCTCATGAATAGGGTAGAGTGAATTGATTGCCTAATCGCGTCTCTATGTTTAAGTGAATTAGGGGCAAATTTAAGCAGTTTTACATCATTCAACAGCATCTCGACTTAGATCGCGATGAGTTGAAATATGTGGATTTGAGCAAAGCTCCAGAACGAATTGCAGAAGCAGAGACCACGGGCGTGAAGACGGTTCCCGCGCTCGTTCTCGATGCAGCAGTGTTTCACATTAATTTTGGTACTGAGTTGTCGGCGATCGCAACTTTCTCCTGACCACGCGACTTGGAGCGATCGTCGCCCATCAATCTCTTCGATGCAAAAACATCCAAGACAACTTAAGGAGAATCTTTTATGTTGGAGTAAATCGTTTGCAGCTTCAGGGGAAAAGATGACGCGACAGCATCAGGAAACGATTAAGTTCTGGCGTGATCCAGCACTCGCGAATTTAGAAATGCTCAGGGCAACCTATGTGACGCACTCCTTCTCGCGTCATACTCACGAAGGATATGCGATCGGTGTGATCGAACGTGGAATCGAAGAATTTACCTACCAAGGCTCAACTCATCAAGCGCCCGCTGGCAGTATCGTAGTGATTCATCCTGGAGAAGTGCATACCGGACACGCAGCAGAACCTGAAAGCTGGACATATCGAATGCTGTATCCAGATGTTGCACTGATGCAAAAGGCAGCGGCAGAATTCACTGAACAGTCCTGCGTTTCGCACAAAGCGATCGATGTTCCTTATTTCCCCAATCCAGTCGTGCATGACCCGCAATTGGCAACTCAACTGCGGCAGCTTCATTGGGCGATCGAGCAATCTCCATCGATTTTAGAGCGTGAGTCCCGGTTTCTCTGGTTATTCGCCCAATTGATTGCAAGGTATGCCGATGTTCGTCCTCATTTAGATAAGATCGGCGGCGAAACCCGGATAGTCGAGCAGATTCAGGACTATCTGAGAGCAAATTACATGAACAATATTTCTCTCGAAGAGCTTGCGGAATCGCGCAACTCAAACCTCTACGGTTACTGCGCCTCTTTCGTAAGCACGTCGGATTGCCGCCTCATGTTTATCTGGTACAAACCCGCGTGATGAATGCGAAGGGGTTCATGGCAGCTTTTGGTGATCCCAAGCGAAAAGTAACTATAGCTGTACTTATTTCAGTTAGGACACTTCTCGAAAGCCCCCCAGCCCCCAAACTTGGGAGAGCAAGAGTCTTAAGCCTCCAGAGTTGGGGGTTTGGGGGCGATTCCGAGGATGTCCTAATCTAAACTTCTACTGCCATATCTCTGATAATCTAGTCTCAGAAATTTGCTCAATATCAGCTTTTACTTTCTAGATTGCTACCAACAGGCACATCAATCTTTCGCTCAAGTATTCTACAGATGAGACGACTTTGACGATATGACAGTTTCTCTTACTGTTGTATGGTGCTAGCTTGTCAAGATAAACCGTCGATTCAACAAATCAAAACTGGCTCGACCATACATCTGTCGTTTCAGCAGTTTAAGCCGATTCACCTGCCCCTCCACTTGTCCATTACTCCAGGGCAAAATGAGGGCTGCTTTGACCGCCTCATAATCCTCCCGAATGCCTTGTGTCCCCACGAGATACGCAACCAGTGCATTAGGAAGACTCAGAACGCTTGACAGATAGGCGATTGAGGAATTTAATCAACTTCGACGACACGCCAAAAATCTCAACAGAAATCCGGAGTGTATTAGCTCGG
>NZ_JBNXVP010000094.1:0-3091 GCF_050565645.1 Leptolyngbya sp. AN10 | reverse complement strand
CCAATGATGCCGTCAAACTTGCGGGTCGGGGTCAACGTTTTCGACTCACTGAAGGGGCTTTTGACTCTTTTACCCTACCGCGTTCTCATGGCTTTGGATAGTCAAAAGTCATAATGAGAATTGCTGGTTTTGAAAGCATAACTTGAGAATCTGGCTCACATTATGCTTACAGTCACACCTCTGGCACACGGAACGTGCTCGACGTGTAAGATATGTCTCCAATATCTAGGTCTCACTAAAGTCTGACTACGTTAAATAACAGAAAACTCTGTACAGATGTACTATAGATAATATTGCTGAGAGTATTTTTGGAGGTGCGAAACCTCTTATGATCAGAAAAGGAGGGATGAAGGATGACGCAAGCCAAATTACGATTCAATACGATCGAGGAGTATCTGGACTATGACGACGGCACTGATACTCGATACGAAGTGGTGAATGGGGAGTTAGTTGCCTTGCCTGCTGAAAATCCAATTAATTCGACGTTGCCTTCGGCTCACGCTCGCGTGTCCGCCACGGTGCTGGTGATTGCGCTGTCGGCTCCAGGAATTCCGCCTTATTGTTTTGCAATCGGTCATCAAATCGAAGTGGATTCGGCTGACGTAACCGCCCGACAACCCGATCTGATTGTTCATACTGAGGAATCTGCAAGAGCCGTCTTGTCGGGTGAACGTTTACTTCGACGCAGTATGCCTGCTCCCCGTTTGGTGGTTGAAGTGGTATCCCCTGGCAAGTCTGGGAGTGCGAACTATAACCGAGACTATGTGGAGAAACCGAAAGAATATGCAGCACGAGGGATTCCTGAGTTTTGGCAAATTGATCCAGACCGCTCGATCGTGATTGTGTTGGAACTCAGAAATGGAAGCTATCGCTCTCAACCCTTTCAAGGCGGTGATCCAATCATTTCGCCAACGTTTCCCGGACTACAACTGACCGCAGAGCAAATTCTTAGGGCAGGGCTTTGATGTTTGCCTAAGCATCAATTTGCCCAGATCCGAGCGACCTTAGAAGCTGTGGCACAATGGGTTTAGATCAATGTCGTATGACGCAGAGCGATCGGAGGTCGTATGGCTCAGGCGGTTCAGGCAAGAAAAGTTACCCTTGGATTCCTGGAAACGGAATTCGGATTGCAGATGGCAGCGAATCCTCGATTTTTTACTGAGTGGATTGCCCCTGAAACGCAAATTACAGATTCGGAACTTCAAGCACTGACGCGGGTGAAATCAAACTTTGAACATTTAATCAAAGAGCCACCCATTCTGGAAGAAGCGGTCAAGATGGTTGTGCTTTCCCCACTTCTGGATTTATCTGGATTTTATCAATCCCCATTTCGGATTAAGCCAGAGGCAGAAATTGAGGTTGAAGCGATCGACAACGAAGACGGCGTGGTAATTCGGGGAGAAATCGATGTACTGGTGGTATCAGGGCAGCTCTGGGTATTAGCGATCGAGTCAAAGATGAGCGCGTTTTCCCTCAACGTCGCACTGCCGCAAGCGTTGAGCTATATGCTGGCAAATCCGACACAGCCCTGTTATGGATTGATTCTCAATGGCAGTGACTTTGTGTTTGTGAAGCTGAATCGAGAGGACACACCGCAGTACGCAACTTCTCGTGTGTTCTCGCTGTTTGCACCCGGCAATGAACTGATTGAGGTATTGAAGATTTTGAAGCATTTGGCTCAGCTTGTGATTGGGGGTTGAAGATGGCGCGATCCGTAAACCGTAAATGTCTAACCTGTGCAGCGCTCTCGGCAGATGAGGCGCAACAATTGCATGGAGCAGAAGGCGATGGCTGTTGGGATGCGGAACGCTGCAAGAAACGACGATCGCATTATCGTCATCGCAGCGATCGCAATGCCAAACGAGTGGTGCAACGCCGAGTTCAAGATTCGACGGATAACCTGATTCGTTTCTCGATCGACGTGCCTGCGATCGCAACTGTGGTGCTAATTATCTACAGCGAACAACCTGAGCGATTCCGAGATGACACCCCGATTCATGCGATCTCATCTGAGCTATGGACGGGGACACAAAAGCAAGCCGAGATTGAACCGATCGTGTGTTTGGGAATGCGGGGTGATAAAGTTACGGCTCTATTTCCGCAAATTCTCGAAGCGTTCACGCAGCACTTTGCTAAGACCTACAATGAGGGCAGACCGTTCTACAAGTTTGCCGCAAAAATCCATCGTCATATTCGCGACTGTCCCATTGTTTCTCCGTTTCAACCTGATTCACGACAGTAGGGGTAAAAAATGCCATCCCAGCCGAGCACGTCTCCGTGTAGCGCAGCTATCGACCTTTGGCAGGAGCTTGAAGAGGCAACCGAAGCGCCTCGGTCAGTTAACTTCGAGTTGTTGTGGTCGATGTTGGAGAAAGCGATCGAACAGTTACCCCAAGCCCAACAGTTAGCGATCGCTGGCAATGCGATCGAGCAAATGGCAGAAATCATCCGACTGCGCTCCACAATACTAATTTCAGACTGGGAAGCCGCACATTCTGAAGCAGAGTTAGAAGCTCCGACGATCGAGATGGCACTGGTGGATGCGTGGGTGCGACAATCGATGGCAGTGGATCTCGATGCGTTCGTGGAGCAACCGAAATCGACACGACGCAGATCGGTGAAGGTGAAGCTTGCGCCGACTGATTCGGTTGCGGGAGAGGTCGAGCCTGCTGCAATTGTTCAGATGCTCGATGAGATGGAGCGCAAACAAAGTGCAGCAGACATGGTACGGGAGTTAGCGGGTGAAGAGAATGTTGCTGCGTGGTCGTCGATCATCGGTCAATGGTTGCAAAACCATGCACTCGAATCTTCGATTTCATTCGGGGAGTTGTGGCAGCAGCTAGAGATGCCGTGGGTCAAGGTGTGGTTAGGGTTGCTCTTAGGTGGATTTGAGTTGCAGCAATCTGGCTCGTTTTATGAATCAGAGGTGTGGATTGCAACTTCTTGCACAAGTTTAAGTGCTGATGGCAGCAATTCTCATTATGAAAAATCAACTGGAGTTGGGCGGGACTTCTAACTCCAGTCCTTCAATCATAAAGGTCAGCAAATGATCCCAATTCTCGAACAATAAGTAGCGAGTTAAGGCACGCAG
>NZ_JBNXVP010000093.1:0-3467 GCF_050565645.1 Leptolyngbya sp. AN10 | reverse complement strand
AAAGTGAGCGACTGCGATGCGGAGAAGTCTGGATATAATGAAACAAGTTTTTCATTGGATGGTGAGCGGTAAAAATCCCGTTCTACCATCTTTTTTCTGCCTAATTTAATTTTTGAATACGTCTAATGACCATAAAGCGCTTCAAGTGCTGTTTGCAGTTCTGCGGGTAAACTCAACGGATCGAGGGTTTGTCCTGCTTTCCCCCGTCCCTTTTTCGGCATCTTTTTCCCAATGTGTTCCCACAGATTGCGGAACTTCGGCATCTCGCCCCCCGGCACATTGTCTGCCACCGGAACACGCGGCAATTTAACAATGCCACACTCGATCGCATCCATCAGCGAGAAATCACTCACCGTCCAAGGAAATAACGTCCCCTCTGCATAACCTGATCCACGCAAAAAGAACGGTGTCGCAGACAAATCGTACACACTCTCAACGCCTAATTTGCGTTTCACAATCTCCAATCCAGAAATCCACAACCGCGCTGCTTCGTTATTCTTCTTCGCCTCGTCTTTTTCGTCCCCTTTCAAGTCATCGAGATCATCATTCTGAGGCTTTTCTCGATAGCAATGGTGCGCTTCATCATTCAGCACCACAATTTTTTTCATTCCCATCAACTCTGGCATCACCCGCTGGAGCATTTGCCCGTCAGTCTCCAGCGTCTGCAACTCTTCGCCCCGACCCTTTAGCAGCGATCGCCCAACTTTAGAAATGTCCAGCCGTTCCCGCAACTTAAAGGCATGATAATTTGTGATCACAATCTTGGCGCGATTGATGTCCGCCAACATATCATTCGGTACTAATTCGCGACTAGCATAGTAGCTATCTGGATCATTCGGCTGAAGCACTCGCAAGCGATCTCGAATCGTAATCCCCGGAGTCACAATCAAAAATCCACGAGTAAACCGCTTACTCTGAGGATGCCGCACTGCATTCACCGTCTGCCAAGCAATCAACATTGCCATCACGGTTGTTTTGCCTGCTCCAGTCGCCAGCTTCAACGCCACGCGAAACAGTTCTGGATTTGCCTCTTCATTTGCATTGGTTAAATGATCGAGAAATTGCTGCCCAGCTTTTCCTAATTTGGGTGCGACTTCTGCCAACCAAATCGCTGTCCCGATCGCTTCAACTTGACAGAAAAACGGACGAATTGACTGAAACGGGTGACTTCGCCAATGTTGAAGCAGCCGCGCTGTCTCCGGTGTCACTCGCCAATCTGCTGGATTTGGCAGTTGTCGCCACGCTGCCACCTGCTCTCGAATGCTGTTGATGATCGGAGTAGGGTCGTACTGCTGCGTTTCTGTAGATAACCCGTCTCCCGAATAGAGAACCAGTTCTTTCTGAATTCCTTGCTGTCGCCGCTTTTTCGGCTTCGGAATGGGTGTGATAAATTCCGCCCGCCGTCGCTTCTCTAGAATATGATTCGTGGGCTGTCCGTCTTCATCGAGTTCCCAATGTCGCAATGGGCATTCGTAAGGCGAATTCAAATTAGTTCTTAAACTTTCGTAACTTCTGCTACTCCTTTCTTAAATTGACGGCAAAAGCCGATGGTCGTTGCCATTATTACATTCAAAATAAGGTTGGATACAGACAAGGCATGAATTTCTCAAATCAGGATCGAGCATCCCCTTGAAATACAACTAGAAATAATTCGCATTAATTTCAGAAAAGTTTTGCATTTTTGCGATCGTCCCCTTTTTCTTACGAGATTTCAATACTTTCAGGCTTTATATGAGCAAAGTATGATTTCTTCATGTAAAAATGGAGGCTCAAATGAAGGTCCAGGGGCATGGTCAGGCAAAGATTCTAAACAGCGAAGAAATTGCTCAACTGTTTCGATCGTTTAATTGCGATCGCGATCGAGCATTGTTTGCGATCTGTTTTTTCACAGGCTGTCGAATCAATGAGGGCTGCACAATGCTCACAGGTGGTGTGTTCGATGCGATCGGAGTGCGAGGAAAAATCACGATTCGCAAAGGTAACACGAAGGGAGAACAATCGACACGCCAAATTAGCACACACCCACAGTTACGTGGGTATTTGGAGCAGCACCGGGATCAAGCAGGCAAGCTGTATCTTTTCCCTGGGCGACACGGGCGTGGGCATCTTAATCCACGATCAACTGATGCAATTTTGCGCGAAGCGTTTGCACGAATTGGAGTGGAGGGAGCCAGTACCCACAGCTTTCGTCGCACGGCTCTAACTCAAATGGCGGCAGCGGGCGTTCCACTGCGAGTAATTCAAGAAATCTCTGGACACCGATCCCTACAAGCATTGCAACGCTATCTGGAGGTTTCAGAGCAGCAGGTTGAACAGGCGATCTCAGTGCTTAAATTTTAGATGTAGGGCGATCGCTTACGACTGTTGTAATCAATTTTGACTCTAGACATTACGACGCTGGCGATTAAATCGCTTTGCGGAGAGTTCAGCAGTAAGTTTCTCCTTGAACATGGCAGCATTACAGCTAGGCAATTGCTTCCTAGATTTCCATACCGCTCCTTCATAGATGTAGTAAATAAACCGGACTTGCTGAGTGGTTTTGATTATATGGAAGTAGTAATTTTCTTCCTCTACAAAGTCGAATAGAACAAGACAGGGGAACTCGGAGCTTAGCCGTAGCCAAGCGTCAAAGGCACGATCTTCTGGAAAGTGAGTATCGATTACCTCGATCGCAACCCAAGGAGTGTGTTCGCTCAACCGATGTCCTGCGTTAGCACCAAAAATGTCATGCCGCCAAACGATATTTGAGTGGGTCCGAAACACCTCTTGACTCCACACATACTGTTCGCTTTTGAAAATGGTGAAGAATACTCGTCCGTCTTCGGTGTAATCATAGTAACCAAATTTTAGGTTTGGTTGCTGCAATTCCATCAATAACTGTTTAATTCGTTCATTGTGCCGAGGCAACGCTTCTTGACGATCAACGACCAGTGGCACTCGATTAGAAAGTGCATAAAAATGTGGTGTGTCTACTCGATAACGGATGAATAATCTTTTTTCTTTGTCAACACTCCAAAGCTCTTGCCCCCGCAGAAAAGCACGAAACCCAATGTCATGCAAATTTGCTGGACACACAGTTTGCCAGTTGCCGTCCGACGTTTGGTAAACAGCCGCATTCCATTTCATCGCGCGATTCAGCCGCTTTAAGTTGATATGACAAATATACTATCCGTAGCTATATCGTCAGACAATTCTTGCTACTTAGCATTGTCTGACACGATGAGCAGGTGTTCGGCTCCCTACCCTTTGAGCTAGGAGATAGTTTTGCTGTGTAAAAGCGTGAACATTTTACGCAATGAGGGCGAAATTGTTTGAAATTTCAAATCAAAGTAATTTCTACATAGGGCTTGCTGAAAAAGTCATTCTGTAAAAACTGGATCACAGACTTCTCTGAATCTGCATCCTTTTATTTATGCGATCGCCAATTGCCATTGATTCGGTTGTCGCCGTGTTCGATGTAATTCAAA
>NZ_JBNXVP010000092.1:0-3740 GCF_050565645.1 Leptolyngbya sp. AN10 | reverse complement strand
GATAATATTGCCATCGTCGTCTCGAATAATGACTTCGATGCTTGCCATGATGCTGACTCCGACTTCAAAGTTGATTTGTCGTGATCTTAGCGGCTTTTCACTTCATCAACCGATTATTTAGAGGTGGTCATTTTGCCTACAACATGAAGGTGGCAGACTACACTAAGCAGCTTGCAGCCCGTGTTAACTAGCTGATCTAAATACCTCTGGAAACGAAATGGCATCGGGCAAGTTGCTGAGAGTGAAAATGCTACCCATCATCGCGCCCACAATGCCGAAAGAGCAGACATCTGCACCTGTGAGATACAAGCCAAGTAGAGGCGTTGTTGGGCGAGTCCAATCCCAGTTCTTGCGCTGAAAGCGATCGCTTCCCAAGGGCAACCCGTAGATGGCTCCTCGTGGATGATCCGTGAAGTGTTCCGTCGTAATCGGAGTCGAAAGTTCCTTGAATGCCACAAGGTTCGCAAAGCCTGGGTAAGCCTGATCGACGAGTGCAATCATGGCATCTGCGAGTTGAGCTTTCAAGGCTTGGTAATCTTCATCTCGATGTCGCCACTGTTGGTCACGCCATTGAGCAAATTGCTCATAGTTCACAAAGGTCATCATCTCAGCCGTATGTGCTTTCGCATTGGGATCTTTCAACGACGGAAATGAGAGATAGCCATGATTGGGCTTGAGAGCTTGGATGGCTTGATCGCGCTGGCGGTAGGTAGCATCGTGATCCCAAGCGGTGTAGTTCCAGTGATTTTCCCCATGAAATCCTAGTTTTCGAGGATCATCGGAAAGTCCGAGATAGAGCGTGATCGGTGTGGGGATTTCTGCTGCTTGAACGAATTGGCGCAGCGATTCTCGGAACAGAATTGGATAGTCTGCGGGAATCAGTTTCAGATAGGTATTCGCTGCACCAACATCTGAAATGATAACCGGAGCTTCGTAAGTTTCGTCTGATTGGTTCTTGAGATTGCGAACCCGAACCCCCACTGCGAGATCGTGTTCGATGATCACTTGAGTGACTTCTCGGTTTAGCAAAAATTGTCCGCCGTGCGCTTCAACGATCGCTTGCACACTCGTCGCGATCGTGCCTGTACCGCCTACCGGATAGTACCCGCCTTCTAGATAATGCTGCACGATTAGGGCATGAACAACAAATGGACTATGTTCTGGTGGCAAGCCGTAAGTTCCCCATTGAGAAGTCAGAACGGCTCTGAGTTTTGAATCATGAATGTGTTGCTCCAAATAAGCTTTAGTTCCGTTGATGTAATCTGCTAAAGGACTACTGAGAAGGGTTACTAGATTCGCTAATTCCAGAACTGATGACATTTACCGTAACACCTGTGCGATCGAACCGCTTCGATAAGCTTTTGGTCAGATGCAACAGCGCACATTTAGCGGCTGCATAATCGGGCATCATCGCAAACGGCTGAATCGATTGGGCACTCGCGATTTTTATCTATGGAGAAGGACAACATACAACTTTAGTACTAGTTGCCGGATATAGTTTTGCGCGAATCGGTTAGAAGCGATCGCGACTTAGTTTATAGATAAGTCGTGATCGCTCCTTCTGAGTGGTTTCATGGGGATTGGTGTTGGCTGAGTTTTCAACTTGTTGGCTGACCATGTTTCGCCTCAGTTCGTTAACCACTTCAAGAGTAGGCTGAGTTTTGAAAAAATGGCAGAACTAATGCTGAATAAATCTGAAAGCAATGTACAGACAGATTGACACTTTCGGGGTCAGAACGATTCTTAGAGTTTTTTCAACAATCCCATCAGCTTATATTTCCGAGCATGGGTCTGTGTCAAGTGCTGGTAGTAGGCTGACCATTCTGGTTGTCGTCCTGCTTGTTGATAAGCAGCCTGTGCTTTTCTTAACCATTCAACCGCGTGGTGATAGGCATCAGCTTTGCCCCGATCCATAATCTCTTCAGCACGGTGACGAGCATTTTCAATCACCCAATCAGAATGCTGTAACATAGCAGCATCCATCACACGATGAATCAGGGACGAATGGTAGTAGCTGAGATCTGTGACGACTGTAATGGCATGATCTATCAATCCTTCATGTAGAAAGATATCGACTTTTGCTTCTTCCATTCCCCAGGCAGTACGATTTTGTAAGGCTTGCAATAAGTCTTGTCGGAGAGCAGTCCAATCTCTTCCGGTCAAAGCTTCAATCCTTTGATAGTCCTGAAAAGAAGGTCTAGATTTGAAGGCGGCGACTCTAGCAGTGATAGCAATTTCTAAGTTGCTTTGTCCTTCTGCTAGGTCGCTTGTCCAAGTTGCTAGTTCAAAGAGGCGATTGCCTGGTAGAGTCAAGCCAGTACGGGCAATTTCTAACGCCTGATCCATTGCTCCTTGCTGGTGTAGGGTTTGTGCCAGTGCGAAGGCTTCTTCTAAGGTTGTCATTTGATCTTGGGCAGCACTCATCGACTCTTCGATTCGTCCCAGTTGTGCCAGCATTGTGAGAAACTGTTCCGTCTGCCCTTCTGCTTCTGCCAGGTAGAGATATTCCTGATACCGTTCTTGTCGTACCAAAATCGCTAATCGGGTCAATGCCAAATCATCCGCAAAATCAGGGGGTTCTCCGTCCCACGCTCCTAATTCAGTGATTTCGCCGTTCAATACCTGTAGCAATGGAGGATAGCTCCATCCTTGCTGTAAGGCTTCCAAACTCATTGAAAAAGATTGTCCCCATTGCCGTTGCCAAGTCTGGAATTGCGATCGCAGTTGAGCCTGTTGTTTAGAGGTTAGTTCAACGGTAAGAATGGCTTCTGTCCAAGCTCGATCGAGTGCCGCGACAATTCCATCACTGTCGGCTCCATAGGCATCTACTTCATCCCAGTCATCTACACAGCCTTGAGTAATGCCTTCAAGAATTGCGATCGCATTCTCCCCATCTCCAATTTGAGAGAATTCTTCTGCTTTTGCCACAATGTCTAGTAGTTTTTCTGTCACCGGATCATCGTCATATCCATTTTCCCAATCATGAACGGCATCGCGAAACACCTGCCGCACCTGACGACGAAAGGGAGTTGGATCAACAGGAGTGCGACGAGCAGGTTTGGGCGAAGTAGGGGTGGGAACTGCGGTGATTAGGCTAATTTGGCGATCGAGGTCATCAATTAGATGGGGATGATCTGTGAGGAGCGCTTGGAGAACTTGCCGAGTTTGGTTGAGATCGAGACGATTGAGCAATTGCTCTAAAGAGGGGCGGACTTCAATGATTTCTGGCTTATGGGCACAAAGCAGCAGAACGGCAACAATGTGCTTGCACCAACCCTCGAAGTGATAGGCACAGGTGCAATGAGCGTTAGTGATTCCGCTTTTATCGATCTGGATTGCGACTTGATAAGGGATAGCTTGGCTGCCTTCGACTTCTGCTTGCAATAGGTTGTCTCGCTGAATTGGAGCCGATACTGCTCCATCTCGGTAATAACTTTCACCCCGCGTAAAGGATTGAGTGCTGGCATTGCGCCGAATGGCTGCTAGCTTAATGGGAGGAATAGACATGGTACAAGCAGGGAAATACAGCTATCTCCATTATCAGTCTTTTACGTTCTGCAAGTGGATTAGCTAGATAAAGATAACGCGAATTACAAAAAAGTCTCAAGGAGCGCAGCAATTCTCATTATGAAAAATCAACTGGAGTTGGGCGGGACTTCTAACTCCAGTCCTTCAATCATAAAGGTCAGCAAATGATCCCAATTCTCGAACAATAAGTAGCGAGTTAAGGCACGCAGATC
>NZ_JBNXVP010000091.1:0-4843 GCF_050565645.1 Leptolyngbya sp. AN10 | reverse complement strand
GAGGATTGAACATGAGCGTGACCTAAATTTTTTGGGTTCAGACTGGCAGTTGATTCAAGCGATCGACCATTCCCGTCGTATTGAACAACTCACCGATGTAGGCGAGCAGACACACTAGCTCTTGAGCTAACCCCACCTGGCGGTACGAGGCGATCGGCAGTTGGGTCAGGTTTGGTTGCAGTTGAACCGCAACCTCAATCCATTGCCGCATTCTGTAATCTGCTTGATCGGTAGGGATAAGACCGTCTTGCAATTCGCCAATCGGCACGGCGATTCGCTGCGACCAATCAGCGAGTGTGGCTTGCAAGTGAACCACGGAGGTTCGTGGCTCAGGAGGGTCAGACCGTGACAGGGGTTCGACCCGATGCAGTTGGATCGGGTGTGGCAGGGTGTGGAGAATCCAATCGGTTGGATTTTGTAGCACTTGGAGGGGCGGGGTAAGGACTCCGACTTCAGCACACGTCAACATCGAACGCACAAATTGTTGGAAGTCTGGGGTCGTGAGCAGCGGTTTGGCATCGATCGCAAAATGGGGACACAGGCGGTCGAGCAATTGGGTTTGGCGTGCTGTAAACTCGACCTCCTGTTGGCGCATCGATTCAAATTTGACCCCGACTTGCTGCCTCAGTTGCACGAGTTGAGCCGAGAGCGCTCGACCTCTGCGCTGTCGGAGATCAATATAGGCAGCGAGTACTGTTGCAACCGTTTCGGGAACGTCAGCAGGCGAAGGGTGGATCGGTTCGGAACTGATATCAAAACACCCCTCCGAAGTGTGAGCATTGCACCATCGAGTTTGCACCCGAACGTGCGCGAGTGATCGCAGCTCAACGGGCTGGATTCGCAGCATTTCCGCAGCATCGGTGCAGTAGGACGCATCAATCCATGCCAATATGATTTCCGGCGACAGGCTGTCGGTTTGCATCCGCTGCCACACGTTGCGCGGGTCATTATCATCCGGGTAGAGCTGTATCAGGAGCGGTTGCCAACGACTGGGGTCGGCAATCATCTGTTGGACAATTTCGATGCGAGAAGCGGCTGTAACTAGCGTGCAACTGTGCGCGTGTAGCCCCTCAATATCAGTGTGAAGAATTGCGTATAGTGGCATCACTTATCTCCCATCTTGGTCATCAGGCACTGATCGGGTCAGCTTGCTGGAGTGAGGAGTCGATCTCAGGTGACCCAGCGCTCCCTGCTTTGCCCATTGCCTGCTCGATCAAGGTCAAGAGCGCCTGAGTGCGCTGAGTTAGGAATTCCTCAAAGTCGTCGTTCCACATCGTGTCAGGTTCGATTAAGTGCGATCTCAAGATGGCATCGAGGCGTGATCTCGAAATACCTTGATCGACTAAAGCTTGCAGATATTGACTCGGTGCTTGTCCGCCAATCTTTTGATTGCTTAACTGTGACAGTGGTGTGCGATTGATCAAGCAGTTGTACTGAGATGGGGCAATGCCTTGTCGCTTGCAGTAGGCGACCGGGAAGATATGATGGCTTTCGATCGGGTCGTTGAAGAATTGCACATCGAACAAGGCTTCTCCAGTAGCGAAATCGATCGCACGATGCTGCCGCAACAGCGCACTCACGCTTTTATAGACGGCTCCACGGCGTTGCTGAGAACTTAGCAAGCGATTGGCACTGAAATGAGCATCCCGGATCGTTGCCGGAATTGCACCATCGCTAAGTAACCAATCAGGGACTTCCAACATATCACGGGCGGCGCGCACTTCGTGCCAGGAAGTGTACATTCCACAGCAGGCTCCACACCAAAACCACTGTTCGAGTTTCGATCTCAGTTGCTCGTGCGGTGGTCCGACCACCGTAAGAATCGCAGCCAGCGCTACGAGTTGAATTTGGTAGGGTAAATCTTCGGTACTGAGCAGGCGTTGACCGTGGAGAAAGCGAGCCGCCGTTTCATACCCCACCATCACTTTTTCGTTGTAGTGCCGATACTCTTCCACACTTAAATCCAGCACTTCAGCCCGACCACAAGCAATACCAGGCAACTTTTTTAACGGCATGGCAGTGATCCTCGCAGCTTGCCGTCGGAAGTAGGTTGCAACTAAAGTGACACAGGCAAGGAAATCGGTTTCTCGCACCGATTGCAGCAGCGTGTTCTGTTTCAGTTGCTGTTCTTTGATTGCCCAATCGTGCCGCAGTGAGAAGTCTTCGCTTGCAAAACACGCAGTCGCTAAATCAAAGAAATTTAGCTCAGTGCCTTGGGTGTTCGTTTTCTCGAATACGCGGCAGACGGCTGCTTTGGGCAATTCGGATCGGAGTTGAATGACAGGGATTTGGTAATGCTCAAAGCGTTTGATGACATCTTGCTCAAAGCGGTCAATGAGTTCTAGTTTGGTAGGGTCGTACTGCCAGAATCTGGAGTAGCCTTGTCGCCACTGCGGATAGTGAAACACTTGCGCGATCGGGAATAGTCCGCTGGCATACTCTTGATCTGGAGTAGTGCAGTCGATCGTTCCTTGCGCCCCAACTTTGATGCGGTTTTTGGGCAGGCTGAGAATTGCGCTAACGCGATCCAGTTCCGAATCAAGCGCTTTCGTAATGTCGATGTAGTACCAGCGATCGATTAGCTTCTGGGTGCGTTTGCCCTTGGTTCGGACTGGGTTTCCAGAAAATAGAGTCATGTAGAGAGCAGTTGTGCGCTGTTGCCCATCGAGAATTAGATGAGTGGGCTGGACTGGGGAATGGATGCACACGCCTTCAACGGATCGAGGACGAAAACTCCAATCGCTCTGTCCTTGCTCTAGCAGCATGATCGAGCCAACTGGCCAGCCCAGACTAATACTGGCAAGTAATTCAATGATCAACTCATCACACCAGCAAAAACTGCGCTGTAAATCGGGAATCTGTACTTTGCCTTGTTTGACCCGCAGCAACAAATCCGGCAAAGCTTCCTTGGTGATATCGAAGGTGGAGATAATCGTGTTCAAGCGGCAAGTGTCCTCCCACAACCTCTTGGAACAATAGATCGTCCGTACTCAATTCACAAGTCTTTGGGTCAACTTGCTATCAATTGATAGCAAGAGTCAAACAATCAGTCTCGATCGGGGTACAAAACGGCACGAATTCTTGGTGGAAGCGGACAGGTGAGATCCCACAGTTCTACAGGAATCTGGTCGTAGTGATGCAGCAAGAAATCAAACTCGCCTAACCGCCGTAGGTAAACGGCTTTAAGACTACTCGGTGACTTATCCATATTCATCCAGCGCGTCATCGCAGGGACGCTGCATCCGGCAATATGAGCGAGCTGAGCATACGTGAACGCATATTCTTCGTACAGTTCGCGGGGATGCTTTGATAAGCGGCAGTTGACGAAGACGCGAAATAACACACGCTCGATATCTCCGAGCGGACGTTGACCCAACGAATCACCCATACCTGTTTCTCTGTTTCAATCGTTCTCATAAAGTTCTAAATCTGCTTCTTCAACCCAGTCGGCGATCAGCCATGAGCGCGATGGGCTGTCTGAATCCAGCAGTAGCAGATACACCCATGCCCACGGTTGCGGTTCTGACTGATCCGCTTCGATCGGCACAAACACCTGACCAATGACAGTGCCCCAATCAGATGCGGGATTCGGTATCCAACGACAGCGATCGCCAATCGCAAACCGAGGACGGGCGATCGCGTTCGGGAACTGCATCGGCAATACGACTACGCCTGTAGAATTCGGCGAAGCCGATGAGAAGTCGCGACGATACAGCATCAGTAACTCGAATAACGCGGCAATCGCATCAGGAGTCCGAGCGGTCGTGGAATCGATTGGAAGTTGAGCGTCAGGATTCATGCTGGGTTATGACCAATCGCAGTGCTTCACTGGATTCAAGTGGGTGAAGCATTCTAGATTGTAGGCGATAACCGACAAAACTTAGACGATCACCTGTAGATCTGTCAACTGCCCTTGGTGACGATCATGCAGTGGCAGAAAATCAGCAACAACCCAACATCAAACAGCGATTCGGCAAAGCCATCCGGCGACGGCGACGCGAACTCGATTTGTCTCAAGAGGAACTCGCGGAGCGTTCAGATATGCATCGCACATATATTTCAGATATTGAACGTGGCATCGTGAATCCTTCACTGGAGGTGATTGAAAAGCTCACCGATGCCTTGGACACGACCGTTTCTGAGTTATTTGTGCAGTATGGGATCGATCGTCAAGAAGTCCACGATCGTAACTCTACTGAATCATAAATTCCTCAGAACATCAGAAGTTCGGAAGTTTCCAGTCTCATTGTCATAACTGGCATCTGCCATTTCCACCACGCCCACCAAGTTAATCTGGTCGAACCGACTAGCAAGCACGAGCAAAACCCATGGTGCTAGCTGACGCTGCGCTCATTGTCCGATCGTGGCAGATTTCACACCTCTTAGAGATCCTTGGATTCGCACAACTTCATGCTCGAAACACGGACACTAAATCTAACCTGAGTACGGGATAAGAATTGGAACAAGAAAGGGGCAACCCCGATAGGCTGAAAGTACTAACGTTTCATCCTGGTTTGCCCTCATGCTTAGTTTAGAAGAACTGTTTTGCTCCGTCGATGATTTTTGCAGTACCTTTGAACCCCGCTGGAAACAGCAACTTTTAGGGTTTGGACTCCAGCAGCGCAACCGACCTCGATGCTTGAGTTTGAGTGAGATCATGACGATTCTGATTGGCTTTCATCAGTCGTGTTACCGCAACTTCAAAGCGTACTTGTTCCCACGAGATACGCAACCCGTGCAAAGATAAATGCTAGAAACAAGACGCAGAGGGGATTCCAAAGTTCGCTAAATTCGCTAAGAAAAGACATCGAGTCATCCTGCATGGAGGCAGTTCCCGATGTCA
>NZ_JBNXVP010000090.1:0-5332 GCF_050565645.1 Leptolyngbya sp. AN10 | reverse complement strand
CTGAACCTATACAACAGAATAGTTTAGAAGCCAGAGAAAGGAAAGCCTTCGTCAAAAAAATGTTTCTCTTAGTTGAGGAACCGGAAGGAAAACCGGATAAATTACTACGAGCTACGAACTTATCTATACAACATGGAGAGTTTGATCCTGGCTCAGGATGAACGCTGGCGGTATGCTTAACACATGCAAGTCGAACGGAGTACTTTCGGGTACTTAGTGGCGGACGGGTGAGTAATGCGTGAGAACGTGCCTTTAGATTGGGGACAACAGATGGAAACGTCTGCTAATACCGAATGTGCCTTAACGGGTGAAAGATTAATTGTCTAAAGATCGGCTCGCGTCAGATTAGCTAGTAGGAGTGGTAACGGCACCCCTAGGCGACGATCTGTACTTGGTCTGAGAGGATGACCAGGCACACTGGAACTGAGACACGGTCCAGACTCCTACGGGAGGCAGCAGTGGGGAATTTTCCGCAATGGGCGCAAGCCTGACGGAGCAATACCGCGTGAGGGAGGAAGCTTTTTGGAGTGTAAACCTCTTTTATTAGGGAAGAATTGATGACGGTACCTAATGAATCAGCATCGGCTAACTCCGTGCCAGCAGCCGCGGTAATACGGAGGATGCAAGCGTTATCCGGAATTATTGGGCGTAAAGCGTCCGTAGGTGGCTGAACAAGTCTTTTGTCAAATCGTGCAGCTTAACTGCATACGGGCGGAGGAAACTGTTTAGCTAGAGTGCGATAGGGGTCACAGGAATTCCCAGTGTAGCGGTGAAATGCGTAGATATTGGGAAGAACACCAGCGGCGAAAGCGTGTGACTGGGTCTGCACTGACACTGAGGGACGAAAGCTAGGGGAGCGAAAGGGATTAGATACCCCTGTAGTCCTAGCCGTAAACGATGACAACTAGGTGTGGTTCGTATCGACCCGAGCCGTGCCGTAGCCAACGCGTTAAGTTGTCCGCCTGGGGAGTACGCACGCAAGTGTGAAACTCAAAGGAATTGACGGGGGCCCGCACAAGCGGTGGAGTATGTGGTTTAATTCGATGCAACGCGAAGAACCTTACCAAGGCTTGACATCCTGCGAACCCTACCGAAAGGTGGGGGTGCCTTCGGGAGCGCAGAGACAGGTGGTGCATGGCTGTCGTCAGCTCGTGTCGTGAGATGTTGGGTTAAGTCCCGCAACGAGCGCAACCCACGTTTTTAGTTGCCATCATTCAGTTGGGCACTCTAGAGAGACTGCCGGTGACAAACCGGAGGAAGGTGTGGATGACGTCAAGTCAGCATGCCCCTTACGCCTTGGGCTACACACGTACTACAATGCGTTGGACAAAGGGCAGCCAGTCAGCGATGACGAGCCAATCCCATAAACCAACGCTCAGTTCAGATTGCAGGCTGCAACTCGCCTGCATGAAGGCGGAATCGCTAGTAATCGCAGGTCAGCATACTGCGGTGAATACGTTCCCGGGCCTTGTACACACCGCCCGTCACACCATGGGAGTTGGTCACGCCCGAAGTCGTTACTCTAACCGTTCGCGGAGGAGGATGCCGAAGGTGGGGCTGATGACTGGGGTGAAGTCGTAACAAGGTAGCCGTACCGGAAGGTGTGGCTGGATCACCTCCTTATAGGGAGACCTACCCCTTCATTTTCAACACTGCTTGAATTTGAAGTTGGTCATCTCAAGGTCGGTCGAGGGCTTTCCACTTAGCTTAAGTCATTAAGTTGAAATTCACTGTGCTTCTAAACTATCCCGGTTCAGGGAGATGTGGGCTATTAGCTCAGGTGGTTAGAGCGCACCCCTGATAAGGGTGAGGTCCCTGGTTCGAGTCCAGGATGGCCCACTCCACTTATCAATCAGGGTCAAGTGCGAATCGAACACACGGGGGTTTAGCTCAGTTGGTAGAGCGCCTGCTTTGCAAGCAGGATGTCAGCGGTTCGAGTCCGCTAACCTCCACCAACCATTCTTCAGTAAGAGCAAAGGGATTCCAAGAATCAAGGACACAACACAGCAACTCATCTGATATATTAGAGAGCCTGCTGGATTGTTATCCAGTAAAAGAACCAAGAAAACTGCATAGTGCGTTGTCAGGTAGAAATACACAGACACCAATGTAATTGGACAAAGCACTAATTGAGTGAAATCAATTGAAGTGGTCAAGCTACAAAGGGCAGATGGTGGATACCTAGGCACACAGAGGCGAAGAAGGACGTGACGACCGACGATATGCTTCGGGGAGCTGGAAGTAAGCATTGATCCGAAGATTTCCGAATGGGGCAACCCTAAACATGACCACCTGAATCCATAGGGTGGAACAAGCCAACCCAGCGAATTGAAACATCTTAGTAGCTGGAGGAAGAGAAAGCAAACGCGATTTCCTGAGTAGCGGCGAGCGAAATGGAAACAGCCTAAACCGATGGATTTATCCGTCGGGGTTGTGGGACAGCAACGTGTATCAGAGCGGTTAAACGAAGTAGTGAGAAGCTACACCAGAGAAGGTGAAAGTCCTGTAGTTGAAAACTTAACTGAGCTAGCTGGATCCCGAGTAGCATGGGTCACGAGAAATCCCGTGTGAATCATCGAGGACCACCTCGAAAGGCTAAATACTCCTGTGTGACCGATAGAGAACTAGTACCGCGAGGGAACGGTGAAAAGAACCCCGGGAGGGGAGTGAAATAGAACATGAAACCATCTGCTTACAAGCAATTGGAGCACGATTCAACGTGTGACAGTGTGCCTGTTGAAGAATGAGCCGGCGACTTATAGGAACAGGTAGATTAAGGCGGAGATGCCGAAGTCAAAGGGAAACCGAGTCTGAATAGGGCGAATTGATCTGTTTTTATAGACCCGAACCCCGGTGATCTAACCATGTCCAGGATGAAGCTTGGGTAACACCAAGTGGAGGTCCGAACCGACTGATGTTGAAAAATCAGCGGATGAGGTGTGGTTAGGGGTGAAATGCCAATCGAACCGGGAGCTAGCTGGTTCTCCCCGAAATGTGTTTAGGCGCAGCGGTAATCGTTCCACTCTGGGGGTAAAGCACTGATTCGGTGCGGGCTGGGAGACCGGTACCAAATCGAGTCAAACTCAGAATACCAGAGGTACAGATTGCCAGTGAGACGGTGGGGGATAAGCTTCATCGTCAAGAGGGAAACAGCCCAGACCATCAGCTAAGGTCCCCAAATAACACCTCAGTGATAAAGGAGGTGGGAATGCAGAGACAACCAGGAGGTTTGCCTAGAAGCAGCCATCCTTAAAAGAGTGCGTAATAGCTCACTGGTCAAGCGTTCCTGCGCCGAAAATGAACGGGGCTAAGGTGTTTACCGAAGCTATGGACTTGTATTTATACAAGTGGTAGGGGAGCGTTCTGTTGTAGTGAGAAGCATCAGCGGCAAGCAGGTGTGGACGAAGCAGAAGTGAGAATGTCGGCTTGAGTAGCGCAAACATTGGTGAGAATCCAATGCCCTGAAATCCTAAGGGTTCCTCCGGAAGGCTCGTCCGCGGAGGGTGAGTCGGGACCTAAGGCGAGGTCGAAAGACGTAGTCGATGGACAACTGGTGAAGATTCCAGTACTCGATTCAAATTGTGACGGGGGACGGAGAAGGCTAATCTAGCTCCATGTTGGTTAGGAGTTCAAGCTAACGAGGCTGTGAGAGGTGGCGGAAACACCTTGAGCTGAGTGGTGAGTACGAGGGTCTACGGACCCGAAGTAGATGATGTCAGGCTTCCAAGAAAATCCCGGATCACGCTAATTTGAATCACCCGTACCCGAAACCGACACAGGTAGGATGGTTGAGAAAACTAAAGGGCGCGAGATAACTCTCTCTAAGGAACTCGGCAAAATGACCCCGTAACTTCGGGAGAAGGGGTGCCACCGCGAGGTGGTCGCAGTGAAGAGGCCCAAGCGACTGTTTACCAAAAACACAGGTCTCCGCTAAGTTGCAAAACGATGTATGGGGGCTGACGCCTGCCCAGTGCCGGAAGGTTAAAGAAGTGGGTCAGGGATTCGTCCTGAAGCTCGCGACTGAAGCCCCGGTGAACGGCGGCCGTAACTATAACGGTCCTAAGGTAGCGAAATTCCTTGTCGGGTAAGTTCCGACCCGCACGAAAGGCGTAACGATTTGGGCGCTGTCTCGGAGAGAGGCTCGGCGAAATAGGATTGTCTGTGAAGATACGGACTACCTGCACCTGGACAGAAAGACCCTATGAAGCTTTACTGTAGCCTGGAATTGGGTTCGGGCTTTAACTGCGCAGGATAGGTGGGAGGCTATGAAGTGACTCTTGTGGGAGTCATGGAGCCAACGGTGAGATACCACTCTGTTAAGGCTAGAATTCTAACTTGTGCCCGTTATCCGGGACGAGAACAGTTTCAGGTAGGCAGTTTGACTGGGGCGGTCGCCTCCTAAATGGTAACGGAGGCGCGCAAAGGTTCTCTCAGGCTGGTTGGAAATCAGCCGTAGAGTGTAAAAGCACAAGAGAGCTTGACTGTGAGACGAACATGTCGAGCAGGGACGAAAGTCGGCTTTAGTGATCCGACGGCAGAGCGTGGAATCGCCGTCGCTAAACGGATAAAAGTTACTCTAGGGATAACAGGCTGATCTCCCCCAAGAGTTCACATCGACGGGGAGGTTTGGCACCTCGATGTCGGCTCATCGCAACCTGGGGCGGTAGTACGTCCCAAGGGTTGGGCTGTTCGCCCATTAAAGCGGTACGTGAGCTGGGTTCAGAACGTCGTGAGACAGTTCGGTCCATATCCGGTGCAGGCGCAAGAGTATTGAGAGGAGTCTTCCTTAGTACGAGAGGACCGGGAAGAACGCACCGCTGGTGTACCAGTTATCGTGCCAACGGTAGACGCTGGGTAGCCAAGTGCGGAGTGGATAACCGCTGAAAGCATCTAAGTGGGAAGCCCACCTCAAGATGAGTACTCTCATGGAGTTAATCCAGTAAGGTCACGGGGAGAACACCCGTTGATAGGCGGTAGGTGGAAGTGTGGTAACACATGCAGCCGAGCCGTACTAATAGACCGAGGGCTTGACCTCAATGGTTCAATCAGTATGAAGACAAAGACAGGTGTCTGAGGTTTCTACACACAAACTGACAACGTGACTATGCAGCCTTCTGGGTTCTAAGCGGTCGTGCAACTAAAGCGTGACTGAATCCAACAAGATTCCTGGTGGTGATGGCGATGTGGACCCACACTCATCCATCCCGAACTGAGTGGTGAAACGCATTTGCGGCGACGATAGTGAGAGGGTAGCTTCTCGTCAAAATAGCAGTCCGCCAGGGTACTTATACGATAGATGGAAGCCCTTCTACAGTACTGTGTAGAAGGGCTT